>NZ_DASYDG010000009.1:0-70642 GCF_036499745.1 Pinirhizobacter sp. | reverse complement strand
TTGGACACGCTACGTATCCAGGCAAGACGCCCACACAATTCACCTGCGCACACTGTCAAAGATCGGTATCGCCGAACCGGCTTTTTTGCCGATTCCCTCAGGACGTTTCGTCCGAGGTGAGCCGCCCATTCTACATCGCTTTCGAAGTCCGTCAACACCCTTTGTGAAGCTTTATTTCGGGGTGTTGGATGACATAAGGAAGGTCCGCAGCGGAGGGCTTTCGTCGCGGCGGAGGAGAAGAATAGCGCGGCGTGTGCCGGGTGGGAAGAGCCTGTGACGGAAATTTTTCACATCACGTCGCAAACCCTGCAAAACAAGCACTTTTCCGGCAAATCCCGAAAGGCTGCCGGCGGCGCCCCGTTGCAGGGCGCCGCTTTGATTCGCGATCGCTAAAGCAGGTGCCTAGCCGACGGCCACCATGGGCTCGTTCGGCAGTATTTCGAACTCCACTTCGTTACAGGCCAGCTGGTGTGCGCAGGGCAGTCCAAGCTGGAAGGGAATCAGGCCTGATTCGGCCGCCTGGCCGAGCTGTTCCCACTGGTCTTCGAACGGTACGAAACGCTGCATCTTCGATCTCCCTGTCGCCGCGGCCGGAGGGCCACGGTATCGATGTGACCATCCTGAAGAAGCGCGGGTGAGGAAGTTATGAGGAAAAACTATGACAAACGTAAAAAGGACGCCTGATTAGTCGAATTCCACCATTTCGAAGTCATCTTTGGTGACGCCGCAGTCCGGGCAGGTCCAGGTGTCGGGGATGTCTTCCCACCGGGTGCCGGGCTCCAGGCCTTCGTCGGGGAGTCCTTCGGCCTCGTCGTAGATGAAGCCGCAGACGACGCACATCCATTTGCGCAAGGGGCGGGAATCGGTGCTGCTCTGGCTCATTTCGGTAGCAAGGTAACGGGAGGAAAGCGCCATTTTGGCATAAGCGGCGCGCGGTACGATGTGCGGCCACCGTACCTGCCAAGGCTTACCCTCCCATGCCAGCCGTCCCGTCCATCCACCCCGCCCTGCGCCGCGGCGGCCTGTATGCCCTTACCGACGGACCCCGGCCGGATCTCGTGGAGGTGTGCGAACACGTGCTGCAGGGCGGCGCGGCCATGCTGCAGTACCGCGATGAGACCACCGACGCGCCGCGGCGGCTGTCCGAGGCACAGGCCCTTGCCAGCCTGTGCCGGCGCTACCAGGTGCCTTTCATCGTGTATGGCGATATCGCCCTGGCCGCGGCCGTGGAGGCCGGGGTGCACCTGGACTTCGAAAGCGATGTCACCGAGGCGCGCGATGCCCTGGGTCCGGGGGCCATCATCGGCGTGTCCTGCCACGATTCGATCGAACATGCCCGTACGGTGGCGGCCGCCGGCGCCGATTATGTTTCGTTCGGGGCATTCTTCCCCTCCCCGACCAAGCCGCACGCCGGCCGCGCCAGCTTTGCGACCCTGCGGCAGGCGGCCGCACTGGGTGTGGCGCGGGTAGCGATCGGCGGCATCACCCTCGACAATGGGATTTCCCTGATTGACGCCGGCGCCCAATACCTGGCCGTGGTGTCGGCCGTGTTTTCCGCCGACCACCCCGAAAAGGCCGCGCACGACTTCGCTGCCCTGTTCGAAGGACTCGCATGACCTCCAACCACGATCTTTTCCAGCGCGCCCAGGCCCTGATGCCCGGCGGCGTGAATTCGCCCGTGCGTGCCTTCCGCTCGGTGGGCGGGGAGCCGTTCTTCACCGCACGCGCCGACGGGGCGTTCCTGTGGGACGTGGAAGGCAAGCGCTACATTGACTATGTCGGCTCGTGGGGACCGATGGTGGCGGGACATAACCATCCCCACGTGCGCGAGGCGGTGGCCCGCGCCATCGGCGATGGCCTTTCCTATGGCACGCCCTGCGCCGCGGAAGTGACCATGGCCGAGACCATCGTGCACCTGGTGCCGTCGATCGAGATGGTGCGCATGGTCAATTCCGGTACCGAGGCCACGATGTCGGCGATCCGCCTGGCGCGCGGCGCCACCGGCCGCAACCTGATCGTGAAGTTCGAAGGCTGCTATCACGGCCACGGCGACAGCTTCCTGGTGAAGGCGGGCTCCGGCGCGCTTACCTTCGGCGTGCCGACGTCGCCCGGCGTACCCAAGGCCGCCGCGGACCTCACCCTTACCCTGCCCTATAACGATTTCGACGCAGCGCGCGAACTGTTTGCCAGCCGCGGGCACGAGATCGCCGGCCTGATCATCGAGCCGGTAGCCGGCAACATGAATTGCATCCTGCCGCGCGAGGGTTACCTGCAGCTGCTGCGCGAGCTGTGCACGGCCTCGGGCGCGATCCTGATCTTCGATGAAGTGATGACGGGCTTCCGCGTGGCCCTGGGCGGCGCCCAGGCGCATTACGGCATCACGCCGGACCTCACCACTTTCGGCAAGGTGATCGGCGGCGGCATGCCGGTGGGCGCCTACGGTGGCCGGAAAGACCTGATGCAACAGATTGCCCCGTCAGGGCCGATCTACCAGGCCGGCACGCTGTCGGGTAACCCGGTGGCGATGGCGGCAGGCCTGGCCATGCTGGAGCTGGTGAGCGCCCCGGGCTTCCACGAAAACCTGGCTGCGAAGACGCGCCTGCTAACCGATGGCCTGCTGGCCGTGGCGGCCGAAACCGGCACACCGTTCAGCGTGAACCGCATCGGCGGCATGTTCGGCTTGTTCTTCACCCGCGAGCAGGTGGAAACCTACGCCCAGGCCACCGCGGCCGACACCGCAGCCTTCAATCGCTTCTTCCACGGCATGCTCAAGCGCGGCGTCTACCTGGCGCCATCGGCTTTCGAGGCGGGCTTCGTATCGAGCATGCACACCGATGAGGTGATCGCCGCCACCCTGGAAGCCGCGCGCGGCGCCTTCGCCGAGGCGGCGGTGGCGGCATGACGGCGGGCGTCGACGCCATCCTGTTCGATATGGATGGCGTGCTGTGCGATTACTCGCGCGACACCCGCCTGGACGAACTGGGCAAGGCGATGGGCACCGACCGCGAGACGGCGCGCGAGGTGATGTACAACAGCAACCTGGAATGGGAAGCCGACGCCGGCGCCATGGATATCGACGCCTATATGGCGGCGCTATCGGCGGGATTCGGCCGCACCCTGAGCGAAGAGGCCTGGCTGCACGCGCGCGTGGCCGCCACCCAGGTAAGGCCGTCGATGGTAAAGCTTGCCGAACGGCTTGCAGGCACGCTGAAGATTGGCCTGCTCACCAACAACAGCTTCATGATGCAGCGGCACCTGCGCACGGTGTCGCCGGGCCTGTTCCCGTTGTTCGAAGGCCGTGCGTGGACGTCGGCTGAGATGGGGGCGATCAAGCCCCACGCGGAGTGCTACCTGCAATGCGCCCGCGCGATGGGCGTGGAGCCCTCGCGCATCCTGTTCGTGGACGACGCCGATGAGAACGTGACCGGCGCTGTGGTAGCCGGCCTGCAGGGTTACTTCTTCACCACGCAGGCGGCCTTCGAAGACGAGTTACGACGCCTGGGCGTGCGCCTGCCCTGAGGCGTCGCTCACCGAAGCGGTGATCTCGCCGAGCGCTAGGCCCAAGCGCTCGATGCCTTCGGCAAGCTCGGTGTCGGTGATGGTGAGCGGCGGCACGAAGCGGAGCACATCGGGACCAGCCTGCAACAACAGCAGGCCATGGGCGGCGCAGGCATCAAGGATATCGCCCGCCTTGCCCTTCCACGGGCCGGCCAGCACCGCGCCGATCATCAGGCCGCGGCCTCGTACTTCTTCGAAGATATTGAGATCGTGGTTCAGTTTGGCCAGCGCCGTGCGAAGGTCGTTGGCCTGGCGTTCCACGTTCAGCAGCACCGCCGGTGACGACAGCTTGGCCAGCGCCACGCGCGCCACGGCCGCGGCCATCGGATTGCCGCCGAAGGTGGTGCCATGGGCGCCGAACTGCATCACCGCGGCCACTTTGGGGCCGGCAAGCATGGCGCCGATGGGAAACCCGGCGCCCAGCGCCTTGGCCAGGGTGACGATATCCGGGGTGATGCCGTCCTGCACGTGGGCGAACAGGCTGCCGGTACGGCCCATGCCGCACTGGATTTCATCGAGCACCACCAGGGCGCCGTGCGCATCGCACAGCTCGCGTACTTTCTTCAGGAAGCCCGGCGCGGCCGGCAGCACGCCGCCTTCGCCCTGTACCGGCTCCACCAGCACCGCGGCGACGTCGCCGGGCGCAAAAGCCTCGGTGAGCGCGGCTTCGTCGTTGAAATCGAGATAGCGAAAGCCCGCGGGCAGCGGCTCGTAGCCTTCCTGGTACTTCGGTTGCGCGGTGGCGGTGACGGTAGCCAGCGTGCGCCCGTGGAAGGAGCCGCGGAAGGTGATGATCACGCGTTTGTCAGCCGGACGCCCTTCCGATGCCGCCCATTTGCGTACCAGTTTGATCGCCGCTTCGTTGGCCTCGGCGCCGGAATTGCACAGGAACACCCGCTCGGCAAACCCCGACGCCTCAACCAGCTCCTGGGCCAGGCGCAGCGGGGGCTCGGTGTAGAACACGTTGCTGGCGTGCCAAAGCTTGCCCGCCTGTGCCACGAGCGCGGCGACGAGGTCTTCATCCTGGTGGCCCAGCGCGTTTACCGCGATGCCGGCGCCGAGGTCGATGTAGTCGCGCCCTTCGGTATCCCACACGCGCGCACCCTTGCCGTGGTCCAGGATCACCTCACGCGGGCGGTACACCGGCAGCCAGTAACGCTTGCCCAGTCCGATGAGGTCGGTAGCGGGATCGGGGTGCTGCGACATGGGGTGGCTCCGGACGACTTAACTTGTAGGTGGGATGTGAAGTGTAAACGGAAGCTGTGTATCAACGCTGTAACACCCGGCACAGCCACGCAACAAGGCATTTCGCTGTCATCTATGTCCTTTGGCCGTAACAGCGCGCCAACACACATGAACCGGACGCGTGCCCGGTGGTTCACCCTCAAAGCCTGAAACAAGGCATTTGCCGAATTGGCATGTCGCTTGCCTTGGTTATGGAGGTGATCGAGGGAGGGGGTGTCATGTACCTGCGCCTTTGGGAATGCTCCGGCACGCTGCTGCTGTTATCGGCTACCGCCGGCTATCTGGAGGCCTGTGCGGAGGGCACGGGCAACGAGCGACTGCCGACCAGGGGCGCGGCGAATGATGATGAAAGACAAGACGAGGATGCCTGCGCCTGAAGGCGCCTCGTGGCAAGTTCGGCCGTCTGGCAACCCTGCCAGTCCGGGCGGCTCGAGGGGAATCCCCCCGCTTCGCACATGCGGGCGGGGGGCGTTCTCTCGCCTAGCGCAATTCGTCCACGCTCAGCTGGTGCTTCTTGCACAAGCGGTACACCGTCACCCGCGACACCCGCAGCCTTCGTGCGCATTCGGAAATATTGAATGCGCTTTCACGCAGGCAACTGACGATGGCCTCGCGCTCGGCCAGGATGCGCGCGTTGCACAACGTGGCATTGCGCGAGGCGGCGTCGCCGTCGGTGAGTTCCAGGTCCTGATGGGTGATCAAGGCATCGTCGGCGATCACCGCCGCGCGCTGCACCCGGTTCATCAACTCGCGGATATTCCCAGGCCAGGCAAAACTTTCCATCGCCCGTCGCGCACTGGCGCTGAAGGCGCGGGCACGCGTGGCGTAGGTTTCACGGAATTCATCCAGGAACCGTTGCGCCAGCAGCTCGATGTCGCCGTGGCGTTCGCGCAGCGGTGGCATGCGCAGGCGAAGCACGTTCAGGCGATAGAAAAGATCTTCGCGGAAACGGCCTTCAGCCACGGCCTTCTCAAGGTCGACATGCGTCGCGGCCATCACGCGCACGTTGATCTTCGTGCTGTGCGAGTTACCGATGCGCTCGATGGTGCCTTCCTGCAATACGCGAAGCAGGTTGGTTTGCGCTTCCAGTGGAAGGTCGCCGATTTCATCCAGGAAGATGGTGCCGCCGTCGGCTGCCTCGAACAGGCCCACTCTTCGACCCATGGCGCCGGTGAAGGCGCCGCGTTCGTGGCCGAACAATTCCGACTGCACCAGGTTCGCCGGCAACGCACCACAGTTCACCGCGATGAAAGGCTTCTCGCCGCGCGGCGAAAGCTGGTGCAGGCTTCGCGCCGCCAGTTCCTTGCCGGTGCCGGTCTCGCCGGTAACCAGCAGTGGAAGCTCGACGTGCGCGAAACGGGTGATGCTGTCGGCCACGAGCCTGATGGCCGGGCTGAATCCAATGATCACGGCTTGCGCGGCTTTCGCGCCGAGTGGCAACAACGGTTGCCCTGTATCCACGCCCGTAGGCGGCCCACCCGCCCAGGCTTGTTTTGTGTTGCGCAACATGCCCTACCCCGAAGATCCTTGCTGCGGGCTCGATCCCGCCTGCCACCGCGTTGCCCCCAACGACCCGGCCCCGTGCCATTTTTCTTCTAGGACTGCCGGAAGAAAACTACTCGGGAGGAAAAAACCCTGCCATCCACCTAACGGCCGAGGCCGGGGTGCCTATTTCTGTCACTTTGTTCAGCAACGACCGAGAAAGGGGCTAGTCGAGGAAGAGGTCCGGCGCAAGTTTTTTCCCTGGATTGACGGCATATCCGGACAGATCTCGCACGCCTTCGGCCGCCAGCACTTCATCATCGATGAAGAAACGGCCGGTGTTTTCGCGCGACGGCCTGGCCAGGATCGCATGCGCCGCATCGGCCACGATCTCAGGTTTCCGGCAGTTGTCCGCATGGATGCCTTCGATCATGCCGATAGCTGCCGTAGCAATAACTGTCCTGGGCCACAGCGCATTCACGGCGATGCCTTCGCCGACGAATTCGGCCGACATGCCAAGCACGCACAGGCTCATGCCGAACTTGGCGATCGTGTACGCGGTGTGAGGGGCATACCACTTCGGGTCCAGGGACGGTGGCGGGGACAGCATCAGCACATGCGGGTTGGCCGCCTTGCGCAGGTGCGGCAGGCAGGCCTGGGTCACCATGAACGTGCCCCGGGTATTGACCTGGTTCATCAGGTCGAAGCGCTTCATCGGCGTGCCTTCGGTGCCTGCCAGCCATATCGCGCTGGCGTTGTTCACGCAGATGTCGATGCCGCCGAAGCGCTCCACCGCTTGCGCCACGGCATCGCGCACCTGGTTTTCCTCGCGGATATCCACCTGCAGGGCCAGTGCCTTGCCCCCGGCGGCCTCCACCTCGGCGGCAGCGGTGTGGATGGTGCCCGGGAGCTTGGGATTGGGTACGCCGCTCTTGGCCGCGATCACGATGTTGGCGCCGTCACGCGCCGCGCGCAGGGCGATGGCAAGGCCAATGCCACGCGAGGCACCGGTGATGAAAAGGGTCTTGCCGGCGAGCGTGGTCATGGGGTTCCTTCGATCAAGGTCAGTCGCGCTGGAAGCGCGGCAGGATATCGCGCAACTCCGCCAGGCGCTGCGTGGGATCGGTGAGCTCGAGCATGTGCTGGGCTTCGTCGGGCGACAGCGGCAACAGTTCGGTAAGGCGAAAACCCACCCAGCTGGCGTTGTCGTAGAGCTCGCGCGGGGCATCGCGATAATGCGGGGCCATCTGGTCGATCAGGCGCTCAAGGATGGTGGGAAGCAAGGCCAGCTCGATCGGCACCTCGACCGCGGGTTCCTCCGGCCAGTGGGCGATGTCGCCCCGCACCTGGCCATCGGCACGCACGCGGGTGCGGGTGACGCGGAACCGGCCGCCACCGCGCGCGGTGATGCCCAGCAAGCCGTCGCCACGGGTGCTGAAGTCGATGATGTCGGCAAGCGTGCCCACCGCGGAGGCAGTCGCGGGCATGCCCACTTCGCGTCCCTCGGTTATCAGGCACACACCGAACGGCGTACCGCCGCGCGTGCACTCGCGGACGAGGTCGAGGTAGCGCGGTTCGAAAATGCGCAGCTGCAGTTCCCCGCCCGGCAGCAGGACGTTGGAGAGGGGGAATAATGGGATGTCGCACCCAGGCTTGGACGAGGCCATGGCGGGAAGTCTAGCCTGCACGTGGTGCCTTCATGAAACGTGCACGAATGTCGCCCGGCTTGCGTCGACAGCGAGGGGGCCTCAGCGTCCGGCGATCGCCGCGAAGAAACGACGCGGCGCCGCTTCGAAACCGCCGTTGGACATGAACACTACGCGGTCGCCGGGCTTCGCCAGCGCCTGCAGTTTTTCGATCAGTGCCTCCACCGATGGCGCGGTCTGGCCACGGCCGTCCAGCGCATCGGTGACCTTTCCTGCATCCCAGGCCAGTTCCGGCCGCTGCAGGAACACCACGGCATCCGCATCGGCCAGCGAAGGCGCAAGGCCTTCGGCATGGGCACCGGCGCGCATGGAATTGGAACGGGGCTCAAGCGCCACCAGGATGCGGGCATCACCAACGCTGGCGCGCAGGCCTGCCAGGGTGGTGGCGATGGCCGTGGGATGGTGGGCGAAGTCGTCGTATACGGTGATGCCGTGATGCTCGCCGATCTTCTCCATGCGCCGGCGCACCGAGCGGAAGCTGGAGAACGCGCCAAGCAGGGCGCCCGGGTCCGCACCGGCGGCCGAAGCCGCGGCCAGCGCGGCCAGGGCGTTCAGTACGCTGTGGTTGCCCAGCATGTCCCACTGCACGGTGCCCACCAGGTGATCGCCACGCGACACTTCGAAAGCCGAACCATCGGCTTTGAGCAACCGCGCCTGCCAGTGGCCTTCACCGATGCCGAAGGTTTCCACCGGTGTCCACGCACCCATGGCCAGCACCTTGCGCAGATGATCGTCGTGGGCGTTGACGATCAGCCGCCCGTTACCCGGCACCGTGCGCACCAGGTGATGGAACTGGCGCTCGATGGCTTCGACATCGGGAAAGATATCGGCGTGGTCGTATTCGAGGTTGTTGAGGATGGCAATGGTCGGCCGGTAGTGCACGAACTTCGAGCGCTTGTCGAAGAAGGCCGTGTCGTATTCGTCGGCCTCGATCACGAACGGCGCGCCGGTGCCCAGCCGCGCGGACACGGTGAAATTCCCAGGCACCCCGCCGATCAGGAAGCCCGGCGCCAGGCCCGCCGATTCAAGCAGGTGCGCCAGCAGGCTCGTGGTGGTGGTCTTGCCGTGCGTACCGGCCACGGCCAGCACCTGGCGCTGGGCCAGCACGGTTTCACCCAGCCACTGCGGGCCGCTGATGTATGGCATGCGCTCATCGAGCATGCTTTCGATGGCGGGGTTGCCACGCGTCATCGCATTGCCCACGACAACGAGATCCGGCACCGGGTGCAGGTGCGCCGCTGTATATCCTGGCTTTAGCTCAATGCCTAAAACTTCCAGCTGGATGCTCATCGGCGGGTAGACGTTGGTGTCGGAGCCTTCCACCACCAGGCCCAGTTCGCGCGCGATCGCGGCCACGCCGCCCATGAAGGTGCCGCAGATGCCAAGGATATGCAGGCGCATGGGATTCCGGTTGCAGTGGGGCGCCGGGCCGCGATGCGGCCCGGCGGGGTCGGGGCGGCCTTAACCGCCCGCGGGCGCGGTGCCCCGGGGCAGCACGCCGGTGATGCGTTCGGTGACCTCGTCGATCGGACCGACGCCGTCCACCACTTTGAGCAGGTGGCGCTGGGCGTAGAAATTCGCCACGGGGGCGGTTTGCTCCGCATACACCTCAAGGCGCTTGCGCACGGTGTCGGGGTTGTCGTCGGCGCGGCCTTCCGCCTTGAAGCGCTGTTCCACCCGACCAATGATGGCGTCGCTGGGCACTTCGAACTTCACCACCACGTCCAGCGGCTGGTTCAGGCGGGACAGCAGGCCATCGAACGCATCGGCCTGGGCCAGGTTGCGCGGGTAGCCGTCCAGGATGAACCCGGCGCGGGCGTCGTCCTGGGAAAGGCGTTCTTCGAGCATGCCCAGCACGATGTCATCGGACACCAGGTGACCTGCGTCCATCACTTCCCTGGCTTTCAGGCCCAGCGGGGTGCCGGCGGATACGGCTGCGCGCAGCAGGTCGCCAGTGGAAATGTGCGGCACGCCGAGTATTTCCTTCAGGCGCGTGGCCTGGGTTCCCTTGCCCGATCCGGGGGCTCCGAGTAGCACGAGTCGCATATGGCTCCAATAGAGTCCGGGCACCCGCTTCAGGGCGCCGAACATCGAAAAAATGACAATCACGGTAACCAAAGGGTGTTTCCCCGTCAAACCGGCCTGGGCTAAGGTAAGTACCCCCGCGAAAAGGAACCAGCGCATGGCCACCAGGTCGTCCCCCGGCAAGCTGCTCTATGCCCAGTCCGGCGGTGTCACCGCCGTGATCAACGCCACCGCCGCGGGGGTGATCGAAACCGCCCGGGCCAGGGGGCTGAAGGTGTACGCGGCCCGCAACGGCATCCTGGGCGCCCTGCGCGAGAACCTGATCGATACCTCGAAGGAAAGCGCAAAGTCCATCGCGGCGCTTCGCCATACCCCGGGCGGCGCCTTCGGCTCGGCCCGCTACAAGCTCAAATCCATCGATACCGACCGCAAGGAATATGAACGCCTGATCGAGGTGTTCAAAGCCCACGACATCCGCACCTTCCTGTTCAACGGCGGCAACGACTCCGCCGACACCGCCTACAAGATGTCCCAGCTGTCGAAATCCCTTGGCTATGAATTGAGCTGCATCGGCGTGCCCAAGACGGTGGACAACGACCTGGTGGTGACCGACACCTGCCCGGGTTTCGGCTCGGTGGCGCGCTACACGGCGATCTCCACGCTCGAGGCCAGCCTTGACGTGGCCTCGATGGCCGAGACCTCCACCAAGGTATTCATCCTGGAAGTGATGGGCCGGCACGCCGGCTGGATCGCAGCAGCCGCGGGCCTGGCCGGCGAAGGCAGCGACGCCCCGCCGCACATCATCCTGTTCCCCGAGCGCACCTTCAACGAAGCTGAGTTCCTGGCCAAAGTGAAGGCCACGGTGAAGCGCGTGGGTTATTGCACGGTGGTGGCATCGGAAGGCCTGCTGGCGCCGGACGGCAAATTCCTGGCCGAGGCCGGTGGCGTTGACGCCTTCGGCCATGCCCAGCTGGGCGGCCTGGCGCCGGTGATCGCCGGGCTTATCCGCGACAAGCTTGGCTACAAATTCCATTGGGCGGTGCCCGACTACCTGCAACGCTCGGCCCGCCACGCCGCCTCGAAGGTGGATGTGGAACAGGCCTATGCGGTGGGCAAGGCCGCGGTCGAATACGCAGCGAAGGGCATGAACGCGGTGATGCCGGTGATCGTGCGCACGTCCGATGCCCCGTATCGATGGAAAGTGGAGCCGGCGGAGCTGTCGAAGATCGCCAATCGCGAGAAGAAAATGCCGGCTTCGTTCATCACCAAGGACGGCTACGGCATCACCGCCGCCGCGCGACGATACCTTGCGCCCTTGATCCAGGGCGAGGCACCGCCGCCCTATGGCAAGAACGGTTTGCCCGCTTATGCCACCCTGAAGAACGTGGCCGTGAAGAAGAAGCTCGAACCCTTCGGCTAGATTTCACCACCGCTTGATCATGTTGCCGGACACACTCCGGCAGCATGACGCGCAAACCCGACCCCTCCCCCCTGGTGGCGGCCCTCACCGCCGAGCAGCAGCACGCACGCGATGCAGGGCTGGTGTATGTGTGCGACACCGACAAGGGAATTACCCGCTGCCGCCGGGGCAAGGGGTTTTCGTATATCGGCATCGACGGCAAGGCGGTGCGCGATGCCCACACCCTGGATCGCATCCGCATGCTGGCCATCCCGCCGGCTTATACCCAGGTGTGGATCTGCATCAACGAACGCGGCCACCTGCAGGCCACCGGACGGGACGCGCGGCGGCGCAAGCAGTACCGCTACCACGCTAAATGGCGTGACGAGCGCGACCGGGGCAAGTTCGAGCGGGTGGTGGAATTCGCCCAGCAGCTGCCGGCCATGCGCCGCCGGCTGAAACGCGACCTGGCCCTGCCCGGCCTGCCGCGCCAGAAGGTGCTGGCGCTGATCGTGAGCCTGCTGGAAGAAACCTTGATCCGCGTGGGTAACGATGCGTATGCGAAGGAGAACAACTCCTTCGGCCTTACCACCCTTCGCTCGCGTCATATCAAGGCGCTTCCCGGCCGCCTTCTTTTCAGCTTCCGTGGCAAGAGCGGCAAGGAGCACGAGGTGGAGCTGGACGACAAGCGCCTGGTGAAGGCGGTGCGCCAGGTGCAGGATCTGCCGGGCCAGCGCGTGTTCCAGTACCTGGACGACGAAGGCACCCGGCAACCGGTGGATTCGGGCATGGTGAATGATTACCTGCGCGAGATCACCGGCGGGGAATTCACCGCCAAGGATTTCCGCACCTGGGGAGGTACCACGCAGGCAGTGGCGGTGCTGGCCCGCACACCGCTGCCGGAATCCGGTGGCGAGCGGGCCATCCGCGCCACGTTGAAGGAAGCGGTGCAGGAGGTGGCCGACACTCTGGGCAATACGCCGACGGTGTGCCGCAAGTCGTACATCCACCCCGAAGTGTTCGAGGGCTGGCGCGATGGCTCACTGCACAAGGTAGTGCCACCGGAAACCGGCCGCCATCCACGCCAGCTGGAACTGAAAACCCTCGCTTTTTTGAAGCGCCGCCTGCGGCGTCGCTAAGGGTGAGACGGCTGCGGGTACCATAGCCGCATGACCGACACTCTTCTTATCGTCCTGCTGGTGGCCGTGCTGGCCTGTCTGTTGCTGTTGGTCGTGCTGGCCGTGCGCAAGCCGCGCGATGAGGGCAACGGCGGCAAACTCGATGCCCTGCTGGCCGGCAGCCGCCAGCTCGATGCGGTGCTGCGCGAGGAACAACGCGCCGGCCGAGCGGAACTGGGCGCCACCTTCGAGCAGTTCCGCGGACACGTGCAGGAACAACTCGGCCGTATGGGCCAGGCCAGCGGTGAACGCATCGACGGCTTCGGCAAGCGCCTGGATCAGCTCACTGAACGTACCGATCGTGGCATGCAGGGCCTGCGCGAAGGCCTCGGCGAGGATGCCCGCAAGGCGCGTGAAGAAGGTTCGGCCACCTTGCGTCAGTTTGGCAGCCTGCTGGAACAGCGCCTTGGTGCGTTGGCCGCCGAGAACGAAAAGCGCCTGGGCGAGGTGCGCCAGGTGCTGGAATCGAAGCTCAAATCCATCCAGGACGATAACGCCGCGAAGCTTGAGCAGATGCGCCAGACGGTGGATGAAAAACTCCACGCCACCCTGGAAACGCGTTTGGGTGAGTCGTTCCGGCTGGTGTCCGAGCGCCTTGAGGCGGTGCAGCGCGGACTGGGCGAAATGCAGACCCTGGCTGCCGGCGTGGGTGACTTGAAGCGCGTGCTGACCAACGTCAAAACCCGCGGCACCTTCGGCGAAGTGCAGCTGGGCTCGCTGCTGGAACAGATCCTGGTGGCCGAGCAATACGCCGCCAACGTGGCGACCATTCCCGGTTCCTCCGAGCGCGTGGAATACGCCATCCGCCTGCCCGGCACCGAAGATGGCGTGCCGGTGTGGTTGCCGATCGATGCGAAATTCCCGGTGGAAGACTACCAGCGCCTGCTCGACGCCCAGGACGCCGCCGACGCCGACGCCGCACTCGCCGCCGGCCGCGCGCTGGAGGTGCGCGTGCGCGAGGAAGCCAGGCGCATCCACGGCAAGTACGTCGGCCCGCCGCACACCACCGACTTCGCCATCCTGTTCCTGCCCACCGAGGGCCTGTATGCGGAAGTGATCCGCCGTCCGGGCCTGTCGGATCTGCTGCAGCGCGAATACCGCGTCACCGTGGCCGGGCCCACCACCCTTACCGCCTTGCTGAACAGCCTGCAGATGGGCTTCCGCACGCTCGCCATTGAAAAGCGCTCGAGCGAGGTCTGGCACGTGCTGGCCGCGGTGAAGACCGAGTTCGGCAAGTTCGGCACGGTCCTTGAGAAAACCCGCAAGCAACTGGACACCGTGCGCAACAGCATCGACAGCGCCGGCGTCCGCACCCGGGCGATCGAAAAACGCCTGCGCGAAGTACAGTCCCTGGGCAGCGACGTCTCCAGCGAAGCCCTAAAAATCGCCCTGGAACCCGTCGAACCCGACGACGACCTCGACGATGAAGCCCCCACCCCCGACTAACCCCTCCCCTAAAGGGGTCAGAGTCATTAAAACGGAACACATACCACCCCAACCCGCCTTAAGGGGTCAGAGTAAATGTGCGCGGCTCGCTTGCCGGTCGCGGGCCTTAAGGGGGTCAGAGTCATTAAGCTTGGCTCACACACACTGGCATCGCGAACAGGGTTCGTCGTTTGACTGGTGCGCAAAATGGCTCTGACCCCTTTATGGGCTTTTGTTGTTTGATTGGCACGCATAATGACTCTGACCCCTAATGGGCTCTTATGGGCTTGGCGCTACAATGGGCGCTTTAGCCGGCTACCCTGACGACCCATGACCGAGCCAAAGAACCCTGATGTCACCCGCGAACAGGCTGAGGACGCTGTGCGCGTCCTGTTGCGCTGGGCGGGCGACGATCCCGCCCGTGAGGGCCTGCTTGATACGCCCAAGCGCGTGGTCAAGGCCTATCGCGACTGGTTTTCCGGCTACCTGGAAGACCCGGCCGACTACCTGGCCCGTACGTTCGAGGAAGTCGGCGGCTACGACGAGATGATCGTGCTGCGGGATATCGAGTTCGAAAGCCATTGCGAGCATCACATGGCGCCGATCATCGGCCGCGCCCACGTGGGTTATGTGCCCACCGACCGCGTGGTGGGCATCAGCAAGCTGGCACGCGTGGTCGATGGTTTCGCCCGTCGCTTCCAGGTGCAGGAAAAACTCACTGCACAGATCGCCCACTGCATCGAGGAAACGCTGCAGCCACGTGGCGTAGGCGTGGTGATCGATGCCTCGCACGAATGCATGACCACCCGCGGCGTGCACAAGCGCGGCGTATCGATGGTGACCAGCCAGATGCTTGGCAGCTTCCGCGAGGATCCGCGCACACGCGCTGAGTTCCTGCGCTTCGTCGGCGTCGACCGGCGCTGATGCGCCGCGCCGCCTTCGCGGCCATGGCGATGCTGGCGGCATCCGCTGCGCCCGGCATCGCCGTCGCCCAGGCCACACCGGCGGAGTACCTGCGCCAGTTCGACACCAATGGCGACGGCAAGGTGAGCCGGGACGAATACCTTACCTATATGACCGCCGGGTTCCGCCACATGGACACCAACGGCGACGGCGTGCTCGATGCATCGGAGCTTCCCGGCCAGCACGGCAAGCCACTGCGGCTGGACGAAGTGCGGCGTAACTACGAAACGCAGTTCCATCGGCTGGACCGCAACCACGATGGATACTTAAGCGCCAAAGAGCTGGCCCAGCCGCCGCAATAACAGCCCCGGCCCGCCATCAGACCCTCCGTGATGGCATCGAACTGCCGCCTGCCCAGCCATAACCCATTGAAATCCCGGCCCGAAGCGGCCATGTCGGACGAACGGCTAAACTACGCCCATTCCCCATTCTTTCCCGGACCCCTCATGAGCCTCGATTCCGCCACCCGCGAACGCATCGAAACCCTGCTGAACGAACACCGCGTGGTGCTGTTCATGAAGGGCGACCGCAGCCAGCCGATGTGCGGCTTCTCAGCCTCGGCCACCAATGTGCTGAACGAGCTGCTGCCCGATTACTACACAGTGGACGTGCTGCAGGACGCGGAAATCCGCGACGGCATCAAGACCTACGGCCAGTGGCCCACCATCCCACAGCTGTATGTGGAAGGCGAACTGGTGGGCGGCGCGGACATCATCCGCCAGATGTACGGCAGCGGCGAGCTTCACTCCCTGTTCGGCGCCACCCCGCCCGACCGCACCCCGCCGGAAATCACCATCACCGAGAAGGCCGCCGAAGCCATCCGCGCCGGCATGGCGGATGCTCAAGGCATGGTGCTGCATCTTGAGATCGGCCCGGACCACGGCGCCGGCTTCCAGCTCGCCCCGGCCCAGGACCACGACATCGTGGTGAGCGCCAGCGGCATCGAAGTGCACTTCGACCCGGGCAGCGCCCAGCGCGCCAAGGGCATCGTGATCGACTGGGTAAGCACCGTGCAGGGCGAGGGCCTCAGCCTGAAGTTCCCCGGCGCCAACGAAGTGAAGTCGATGACCGTGCAGGAACTGGCCACCCGCATGGCTGAAGGCTCCATCACCCTGGTCGACGTGCGTCCGGCCAACGGCCGCGCCGCCGCCGCACCCCTTGCCGGCGCCCGTATTTTGGAAGAAGAAGGCTACGACGCCCTGGGTCGCCTGCCCAAGGACACCGTACTCGCCTTCATCTGCCACCACGGCAACTCCAGCATGGCAGCGGCCAACCACTTTGCCGCGCATGGTTTCAGCAACGTGTTCAACGTGGCCGGTGGCATGGATGCGTGGTCGCAGGAAGTCGATTCGAGCGTTCCGCGCTACTGATCCAATCGCGTATGCAGTGAGCGGCGACGTGCCTTGGCACGTCGCCGTTTTCTTTCGCACCCCCGGGAATTTGAGCTTTCTTCCATATTCCCTGTTGCTAAATTCCCCTAGCGTGGAATGTCGGGCCCGGCATAGCCGTGTCAGTACACACCACCAGGGAAGACAACAGCATGCAATCCAGGAAGCTCCTGGCCGCCGCCATTGCGGCAGCCTTCTTCGCGCCCGCCTTCGCGGCCGATAACGAACCCAAGACGCTGGAAACGGTCACCGTTACCGGCTCGTTGATTCCGCGAGCCGTGGTGGAAACCGCCACGCCGACCATCGAGATCACCGCTGCCGACATCCAGCGGCAGGGCTTCAAGACCGTGGCCGATGCGCTCCGGGCATCACCGCTGGCCTCAGGCGCCGTGCAGAACGCACAAACAAGCGCCTCGTTCACCCAGGGCGCGCAGTCGATCAGCCTGTTCGGGCTGGATCCGGGCTTCACCAAGATCCTGGTCGATGGCCATCCACTGGCCAACTATCCGTTGCTTTACAACGGCCAGAGCAACTTCGTGGACATCTCCACCATTCCCACCTCGATCGTCGAGCGCATCGACATCGTGCCGGGTAACCAGTCGGCCGTGTATGGCTCGGATGCCATTGCCGGCGTGGTGAATATCATCCTGAAGAAGAACGTCAACGGTTTCGACGTGAACTTCCGTGGCGGCGGTTACACCGACGGCGGTGGCGGCAACCAGCGCGTGCAGCTGACCGGCGGCCACTCCACCGATCGCTCCAAAACCGTCTTCAGCGTGGAGCTGGGCAACCAGGCTCCGATCTACGGCGCTGACCGCAAGCTCACCCGCTCAACCGCATCCGATCCCTCGCGCGACGGTGCAGACCCCGTCGCCTCGCGGAATTTCCTCCACATGGTCTACGACGCCAACGGCCGTGCCTCGTACGTGGATCCGGGCGCCGAGGCTTGCCAGAACGTGTCGTCGCTTTTCAACAACAGCACGTACTACGCGTATCGGCCGGGCTCGGGCTACTACTGCGGTAGCCAGGAAGTCGGCCAGGCTACCCTTTCGAACAGGAAGCGCTCGGCCACGGGTTACCTGTCGAGCTCATTCAGGGTGAACGACCATCTGGAGCTGTACGGCAGCGGGCTGTATGGATCCTCCACCAACACGTCGATCTCCGGTTCCAACTACACCTTCTGGAGCGCCAACAACGGCGGCCGCTTCATCGACCAGGCCACCGGCCAGCAAACGCTCGCCCAGCATGCGTTGTCGCCCGAAGAGACCGGCGGCTACGACCGCGTCGCCAACCGCAACATCGGCCAGCAATACCAGGTGATCCTGGGCGGCCGCGGCAGGCTGGGCGATTCGGCGTGGGATTACGATGCCTACTACAACCGCTCGGCGTACTCGCTGACCAACAAGCAGAACCGGCCGCTCGCCGGCCCGCTCGATTCGCTGTTCGGACAGCAGTTCATGGGCCCGCAGCTGGGCAGTGACGCCGCCACCGGCCTGCCGATCTACGCGCCGAACTGGGCGAACTTCTACCAGGCGGTAACCCCTGAGCAGTACATCGCCACGCTCGGCCAGATCAACTCCGTGTCCCAAACCTGGACGCAGGATCTCAATGTCCAGCTCACCAACACATCGCTGGCCGCACTGCCCGCCGGTGACATCGGCCTTGCCATCGTGGGCCAGGCCGGCAACGAGCACTGGAGCAACCGCACCGATCTTGGCGTGGTCAACGGCAACTACTGGGGTCTTTCGGGCACCCAGGGCCACGGCAAACGCCAGCACTATGCGCTGGCCGGCGAACTGAGCGTGCCGATCACCGCCGAACTGCTGGCCAACGCTGCCGTGCGCTACGACCGCTACCAGTGGACGGGTAACACCATTGGCCGGCCCACCTACAAGCTGGCCTTCGAATACCGCCCGGTCGACACCCTGCTGCTGCGCGCCAACTACGCCACGGCATTCCGCGCACCGGACATGGGCTATCTGTTCGCCGGCGACAGCGGCTATTTCACCGGCGCACCGGATTTCTACGGCTGCGAGACGTTCTATCCAGGTGAGGCCCTGCGCGACTGTCCGGCATACAACCAGTCGACCCGCGGCGTCCGCGCCGGCAATCCGGACCTGAAGCCGATCACGGCGAAGTCCTATGGCGTCGGCGCGGTATGGTCGCCCACGCAGGATTTCAACCTGAGCCTGGACTACCTCTCCATCCGCATCGCAGACAAGGTGGAAGAACTGAGCGTCACCACGCTGTTTCGCAACGAGGCTGATTGCCGGGCGGGACGCATGGATGCAGGCTCGGCCTCGTGCCAGGATGCCCTGTCGCGCATTACCCGTGACGCCACCGGCGCCGTCACCCAGATCCGCAGCGGTCCGATCAACTCATCCAGCGAGCGAGTGGATGCGCTGACCGCGGGTGCGAACTACCGCATCGACATGGGTACCGCAGGGAACCTTCGGCTGGGTGCGTCGTACAGCAACACGCTCAAGCACACGCTTCAGCAGTACGCCGGCGAACCCACCATCGACCTGCTGCGCGAGCCGCAGTATTCCACCGACTTCAAGACCATCATCACGGCGTCCGTGGGCTGGGACCGGGGCGACTGGTCGGCCACCCTCTTCGGCAACCGCCGCGGCCGCACCCCGAACTACCTGGCGCAGGTGAACAACAGCTACACCGTGCCCGGCGCTGGCCGCCTGGGTTCGTGGACCACGTTCAACCTCAATGTGGGTTACCAGCTCCCCGATGACGCCAGCATCAGCCTGGTGCTGAACAACCTGCGCAACACCAAGCCGCCGATGGATCGCTCGTACTACACGCTTCCGTATTTTAATGCGGACAATTACGACATTTATGGCCGATCGGTATTCGTGGAGTTCAACTGGCATTTTGGCGGCAAGAAATAACCGCAATATAAAACGGTGATCTTTTGCATGGGGCGCCTCTTGGCGCCCCTATTTTTTTGCGTATTTCGCAGTGTTTCACGATTGTGAAGATGTCGTCATGTAGGTGACAGGATGCGAAAGGAACACGAAAGAAAACCAGTGGAAGGTTGCTAATTGGAATTTAACAAGAAGCCTTGGCTTTTCTTAACGCCAAAGCCCGCAACGAAGGGGAGCACTCGTTGCCGGTGACAGTTCAATTGCATGGATGCCTTGCCACTACTTGTCCGGAGATGCACATGTACTTGGGGAATAACCATCGCAGCCGCCGCGCGCTTGCGCGACGTTCGCTTACGCTCGCCGTTGTCACGGCGCTCTCAATGGGCGTCGCCGCGCCCGTGTTCGCACAGTCCACTACCGGTTCCATCTACGGCGATGCGCCCGTCGGTGCCAATGAAACCGTAACCTTGCAGAGCTCCTCAGGCCTTAGCCGCACGATCAGCGTGGGTGCCGACGGCCGTTTCTCGGCTAGTTCGCTGCCACTGGGTACCTATACGGTGTCCCTGCTGCGTGACGGCGCCACGGTCGACACCCGCAACAACATCACGTTGTCTGCCGGCGGCGCGACCCAGGTTTCGTTCGCGGCAGCCAATGCCGCAGGCGCGACGGAACTGGGCGCCATGCAGGTCACCGCCAACGCCTTGCCCGCCATTGACGTCAGCCAGGTAGATTCCCGTACCACCATTACCTCGCAGCAGCTGGCCAGATTGCCGCTGGCCCGTAATGCCGAGGCCATCGCCCAGCTGGCGCCCGGTGTCAACGCCGGCACGTCGCTGCTTACCGGTGAGGGCGGCCGCGTGCTGAACTCCTTCGGCGGCTCCTCCATCGCCGAGAACGCGTACTACATCAATGGTTTCAACACGACCGACCCGCTGCGTAACTTCGGCGGCCTGACACTCCCGTACGGCGCGATCGACCAGGAGCAGGTGCTGACCGGCGGCTACGGCGCGCAGTACGGCCGCTCCGACGGCGGCGTGATCAGCCAGGTCGGCAAGCGCGGCACCAATGAGTGGCACTTTGGCGCGCAGATCCTGTTCTCGCCCAAGTCGCTGGAAGCCGATCCGAAGAACATCTACTACCCCACCGGCGGGCAGTATCTTTCCAACGACAGCGGTGGCCGCCAGGGCCAGCCGTTCCGTTATCGCAACGAGAACAAGGACACCACCGAGACGGTAGATGGCTACTTCGGTGGCCCGCTGATCAAAGACAAGCTGTTCATCTTCGGCGCCGTGGAAGCCGAGCGCCGCGTCGACGGGCGCAACGTGCAGACCACCGACGTCGGCCAGGACACCAAATACAGCTACACCGACCCGAAGTGGTACGCCAAGGTCGACTGGAACATCACCGACAACAACATCCTGGAGTTCACCGGCGCATCGGACAAGACCGAGTACGACCCGAAGGTGTTCTCGTACGCCTATAACGACCCGAATAACATCAAGGGCACGCGCGGCGCGTACCTCGGGTCGGGTGTTGTCACCAAACAGGGTGCGGACCTGGGCATCCTCAAGTACACCGGCTACATCACCGATGACATCACCATCGATGCGATGTACGGCAAGATGAGGCAGACCGATACCACGCGGGTGAACTCGCAGTTCCCGATCATCTTCGGCTCGTCCAGCCAGAATCCGCTCTACACCGGCGGCGGTCCGGGCTATACCGGCCAGTCCGTGGCCACGAGCTCCGTCGATAATCCGAACATCGAGGACAAGACGCGAAACGCGCGCTTCGACTTCAACTGGAAGGTCGGCTCGCATTCGATCACCGCCGGTATCGACAATATGGACATCCAGTCCATCGGCGCCGGTTCCCAGTACCCAGGCGGTTCGGCCTGGGTATATGGCAACGGCGCCCCGAACAGCCCGATCAGCACGCAGCCAGGACAGGAAGTAGCTGCCCCGGGTGGCGATGGCTACTACGTAGCCAACGAGATCTTCACCACTTTTGCCAAGTCGGTACGCGTGAAACAGCGCGCGCAGTTTGTCCAGGACGAATGGCAAGTGACTGATCGCGTGCTGCTTTCGATCGGTGTACGCAACGACCAGTTCACCAACTACAACCCTGACGGCGCAGCTTACATCCGCTTGACCCGCCCGAACCTCTCGCCCCGTCTGGGCGCCAGCTGGGACGTCTTCGGCGACTCCAGCATGAAGGTGTACGCCAACGCAGGTCGCTACTACCTCGACGAGCCGTCCAACGTGGCTGTTCGCGGCGCTGCAGGCAGCACCTTTACCGACCAGTACTTCACCTACACCGGCATCGACCCGGTATCGGGCGTACCCACGGGCTTGACGCAGATCCCGCAGGGCCATTACCCCGGCGTGTCGGCCAACCTCGAGTTCGGCGTGCCGCCCGACCCGAAGCAGGTCACCAGCAAGAACGTTCAGGCTGAATACCAGGATGAATACATCGCCGGTATCGACAAGTCGTTCGACATGTTCGGCGACAAGTGGACGGCTGGCGCCAAGGGCGTGTGGCGCAAGCTGCGCAACGACCTGGATGATGTTTGCGATACCGCCATCTTCGGCGCCGAAGGTGTCGCCCAGGGTTTCGATGAGACTGCGGCCGAAGGCCAAGGTTGCTACATCATGAACCCGGGCAAGAACTCCACCTTCAACGTTCCCCGCGGAGACGGCACGTATGGCACCCTGACCATCCCCTGGTCAGCCTTCGGCATGCCGGACCTGAAGCGCAAGTACGCCGCCCTGAACACGTACCTTGAGCACCCGTTCGACGGCAAGTGGTACGGCCGCATCGACTACACCTGGTCGCACAGCTTCGGCAACACGGAAGGTTCGGTGCGCTCGGACATCGGCCAGAACGACGTGTCGCAGACCGAAGACTGGGATAACGCTGGCGTGATGACCAACTCCAACGGCGACCAGTCCAATGATCGCCGCCACCAGTTCAAGCTGATCGGTTACTACCAGATCACGCCGGAATGGATGGTCGGCGCCAACATGCAGATCCTCTCGGGTACCCCCAGGACCTGCCTTGGCTACTTCGGCCCGGAACAGCTTGACCCGTACAACTACAAGGTGGCTTACCACTTCTGCGGACCGGACGGTACGCCGGCGGCTCCTGGCAAGACCGGTCGCACGCCGTGGACGGAAATCGTCAATGGCAACGTCGAGTGGCGTCCAGCCTTTGCCGATCACAAGCTGGCGTTCAACCTGATCGTCTACAACCTGTTCAACCAGCAGCGTCCGACGCAGTTCGACAATACGTCCGAGCAAGGCAAGTTCATCGCCTCGCCGAACTTCTACACCCCGCTGTCGTTCACCCCGCCGCGTTCGGTGCAGTTGGGTGCCACCTACGACTTCTAAGCTTCTTAACCATAACTAGAAACAGCGGCGGCCTTTCCCGGGGCCGCCGCGAAGAGCATCCCCAGACTCATGCCGAGGCCCTTTGGCCTCGGTTTTTTTTGCCTGGATTTTGGGTTCCGAGATAGCGGGTAATTGCGGGACAACAAGAAATCTTGCGATAAAGCAATAACTTGCGACGTAAGAATTTTTCCTATATGAGGGAGAAATCACGTTTCTCGAAAGCATCCCGAAAGGTTACGGACGCAACTGTTCATTTCATTCCGAATTAACGATTCGGAGGGGATGTCCCGCTTCAGGCGGGACCCGTGCGACGACTGGGGAGATCCGTCGCCGGTGACAGCAGAACTGCACGGACGCTTTGCCGAACTTTTCTGGGGAAAACTTAGATGACCATTCTCAACGTGCGAATCGCCCGCCGGGCGATTGCGACGTCCATTGCCGTGGGCCTGGCCCTTGGCGGTGCTGGCGTCGCCTTTGCGCAAAGCAACTCTTCCGGTTCGATCTTCGGCCAGACCGAAGCACCCAATGCCGTGATCCATATCGAGAACGCCGATACGGGCCTCACACGTGACATCTCGGTGGACAAGGACGGCCGCTATCGCGTGGCCTCACTGCCGATCGGCAACTACAAGGTGAGTTTGATAAGCAATGGCACCACGCTGGACACCCGCAACAACGTGGCGGTGAGCCTGGGTGGCGGTGTCAACGTGTCGTTCAACAACACCTCGGCGTCGGCCGAGAATGCGCAGACCCTCGGCGCCGTGACCGTGGTGGGCAATGCCCTTCCGGCCATCGACGTGTCGTCGGTAGACTCGCGCACGGTGCTCACAGCAGAGCAGCTGCAGAAGCTGCCAGTACAGCGCAACATCACGGCCACGTCGCTTCTGGCACCGGGCACGGTGGCTGCCGACGCGCGCTACGGTAACGTGGCTTCGTTCGGTGGTTCGTCGGCCTCGGAGAACCAGTACTACATCAACGGCTTTGCCGTCACCAACTCGCTGACGGGCGTGGGCTCCATCACCCTGCCCTTCGACGCCATCGACCAGCAGCAGGTACTCACCGGCGGCTATGGCCCGGAATACGGTCGCTCCACCGGCGGCGTGGTGAACATCATCACCAAGCGCGGCGGCAACACCTGGCAGGGCAGCGCTGGCGTTTACTGGGCGCCCAGCTCGCTCGAGCAGTCACCCAAGTCGATTTACCATCCCGCGTGCGACCCGGCTCTCAGCAAAGCCTGCGGCACCATCTACCAGTATCGCGGCGACAATACCCAATCCCAGCTGCAGTACTCCGCTGAAATCGGCGGCCCGCTGATCAAGGACAAGCTGTTCTTCTACGCCGCGGGTGACTTTGTCCACGGCACTGGCGAGACCATTGCCAGCACCGCCTCCAAGCAGGACACCAACTACAGCACCCGCGCCACCCGTTGGCTGGCCAAGGTCGACTGGAACATCACCAACGACCACATCATCGAACTGACGGGCATCGGCGACAACGAGCAGGAAAATGACTCGTTGAAGAATTACAACTACGCCACGATGCAGTCCACGACGTACCGAGGCAATGCCTATACCAAGAACTACAACGGCGTCGGCACCAACGCCACGCCGGGTGGCTCGGTCTACATCGCCAAGTACACCGGCTACATCACCGACGACTTCACCATCAATGCCCTCTACGGCAAGACGCATTCGGATCATACCCAGGACGTGTCGAGCGCCGCCGGCGACGGTTGCGGCCTGATCACCGACCATCGCCTGGCTTTCGCAGGCAATCCGCAGGGCGGCTGCAACATCGTCAGCTCCGTCCTCTCACCTGGCGCAAACGACAAGACCAGCGGCTGGCGCATCGATCTGGATTACAAGCTGGGCAGCCACGACATCACCGGCGGCGTGGACAACTACAACATCCGCGACTTCTCCGGCCTGGTCGATCCGCCGGCCGGCGAGGCGGTGTACTACGACAACACCGGCGCACCGGGTACGATTTCCGGCCATTCCGACGCGTTCCTCCCCGTCGGCACCACGCAATACGTCGACATGCGCTACTTCGCCGCCACGGCTCATGTCAGGGTGACTCAGCAGGCCCAGTACCTGCAGGATCGCTGGCAGGTAACCGATCGTGTGTTGGCATCCATCGGCCTGCGCAATGAGCAGTTCGACAACTACAACGGTAGCGGTGTGGTGTACGCCAAGCAGCGCCATCAGCTTGCTCCGCGTCTGGGTGCTACCTGGGACGTGTTCGGTGATTCCACGCTGAAGATCTATGGCAATGCCGGCCGCTATCATCTGGCTATTCCCGCCAACGTTGCCATCCGTGGTGCTTCGGCATCTACCTACACCACGCAGTTGGCGACCTTCACCGGTATCGATCCGATCACCGGCATGCCCACGGGCATAACCAAGTACGGTGCCACCCAGTACGAGAACGGTGCCAACGGCGTGGCGCCCGATCCGAAGCTGATCGCCGCCCGCAACCTGAAGGCCTATTACCAGGATGAGTACATCCTGGGTGCCGACAAGCAACTGGCCGACAACTGGACCACCGGCGTAAAGTTCACCTATCGCAAGCTGCGCAGCATCATCGACGATACCTGCGACAGCCGTCCGTTCGAGGCTTATGCGCTGGCCCACAACATCCCGTTGACCAACCCGGCGTATCTGTACGATCCGGACAGCCCCGCTGCACCCTGCTTCATTTCCAACCCGGGCAGCTCCAACACCTACACGGTGGATACCACGGGCAACGGCACGTACCAGACCTTCGACCTCAGCAAGAAGGACCTGGGCTTCCCGAGCCTCAAGCGCAAATACATCGCCGCTGATTTTTACCTACAGCACGATTTCGCCGATGGCTGGTACGGCAAGCTCGAGTACGTGTACTCGCACAGCTTCGGCAACGCCGAAGGCCAGCTTGATTCGGACATCGGCCAGCAGGACGTGTCCACCACCGAGTCGTGGGACTTCCCGGAGATCATGCAGGGCACCAACGGCTCGCTGCCGAACGATCGCCGCCATGTGTTGAAGGCCTACGGTTTCTGGCAGCTCACGCCGGAATGGCTGGTCGGCGCCAACCTCAACCTGGCCTCCGGCGAACCCAAGAGCTGCATGGGCCTGCCGGCGAACGCCGCCCAGGGTGGCGACCCTTACGGTTACGGCAACAACTACTTCATCTGCGGTGGCCATCCGGTGGCCCGTGGATCGCGTGGTCGGCTGCCGTATACCGAGATCATCAACGTCAATGCCTCGTACGCTCCCGAATTGTTCGCCCACAAGCTGACCTTCAGTGCCGACATCTTCAACCTGTTCGGGCAGCAACGTCCGACCTCGTTCTACGAGTACGGCGAGACGAGCAACACCAACGCCACCAACACCGGCGGCGCACCTGATCCGGACTACGGCCGCGTGATCAGCTACACCGCTCCGCGCAGCGTCCGCCTCGGCGTCCGCTACGACTTCTCGCTGTAAGGCATACGGTTAACCCATAACTAGAAAAACCCGGCGGCTGTTCCCGCAGCCGCCGACAAAAGCATCTCCCTGGACCAGGCCACCGCTTCCCCAAGAACGGTGGCCTTTTTTTATGTCGTGGTTTATATGTCCTAAGCAGGAACTAACGAATTTCGTAGGAATTTTTCCTAGATTCGCAGCATTCAGCGAAATGGAAAGCAAGTCGAAAGGTTCCGAGGCTCACTTTCTCCTCATGGGGTTTTAACGATTGCGCTGGCGGCAAACGCCTTCGCTACGAGGTTCGTGGGGAGACGAACCTCGCTTTTCTGACTGCATGGATGCGTCTTTGTAGTTCTTTGGGAGACTGTCAATGCCTGTCCTTACCAAGCCGGCCCCCCGCTCGGGGTCCGTGCATCGCCTCGCGCGAACCACACTTTCTTGCGCTGTTATTTTCGGCCTTGCCATTACGGCAGGGACTGCCCTGGCCCAGTCCAATGCCACCGGCGTGATCTTCGGTAATGCCGAACCTGGCGACGTGGTGCACATTGAAAGCCCGGATACGGGCGTCCGCCGTGATATTCCGGTGGATTCCAGTGGCCGTTACCGCGCCGCTTCGTTGCCGATCGGTCTCTACAACGTCACCCTGATGAAAGGCGATGCTGTGGTGGACAGCCACAAGGGCGTGCAGACGACGATCAGTTCCGGCACCGAGGTGTCGTTCAACGCCACCTCCTCGGCCAACAGCCAGAATGCCACCACGCTCGGTGCCGTCCAGGTGATCGGGACAGCCCTGCCCACCATTGACGTCAGCTCCGTGGACTCACGCACAGTGCTTACGTCCGAGCAACTGGCCAAGCTGCCTATCGACCGTACTTCGGTGAGCTCCATCGCCCTGCTGGCGCCCGGCACCACGCCGGCGGCGCGTGGCTATGGCAACGCCCTTTCCTTCGGCGGCTCGTCGGCTTCAGAAAACTCTTACTACATCAACGGTTTCCAGGCCACCAACCCGCTGACTGGCGTGAGCTCACGCCAGTTGCCCTATGACGCGATTGACCAGGAACAGGTATTGATCGGCGGCTACGGCGCCGAATATGGCCGCTCCACCGGTGGCGTGATCAACGTGGTGACCAAGCGCGGTACCAACACGTGGAAGGGTGACGTGCAGGTGTTGTGGTCGCCCCAGCAGCTTCAGCAGACGCCGCGCAGCGTGTACCTGAAGGACGGCACCCTTTACCAGACGGGTAATGCCTTCAACCGCATCAACAACAACCAGATCCAGTACTCCGCTTCCATCGGCGGCCCGCTGATCAAGGACAAATTATTCTTCTTCGCCGCAGGCGATTTTATCAAGTCCACCGGCCAGTTCTACGGTGTAAATGGCGCCAACGACTATGAGAACCAAGCCCCCAGCACCACCCGCTGGTTGACCAAGCTGGACTGGAACATCACCGACAGCCACATCCTGGAATTCACCGGGATGGGAGATTCTGAATATACCGATTCGTCGATCTTCGGTTACAACTACACCACTGGCCGGGGTGCCTACCTCGGCAAACAGACCACCAAGAACTACAACGGCACGCAGACCAATGCCACGCCGGGTGGCGTGACCTATATTGGCCACTACACTGGCTACATCACCGATGACCTGACGGTGAACGCCCTGTATGGCAAGACTCGTTCACCTCACGAGCAGGATGTCAGCGGTGCGAGCGGTGGAGTTTGCCCCCCGATTTCCGACACTCGCGTGGCCTTCAAGGGCAATCCGCAGGGCGGTTGTACTGTCGGTTCCACCACCATCGAAGTGCCAGGGGCCAAGGACAGCACGACCGGCTGGGCGATCAACATCGAATACCACATTGGCGATCACGATCTTCGTGGCGGCGTGGACAACTATGTGCTTCGCGCCACGGCCGGTTCCTCGCCGGTGGGCGGTGCGCAGTACATCTATAACGACGTGGGCAATGGTTCGTCGATCCAGCAGCGCCTGACCAATTTGGGCCTGGATCCGGGCCTGTACAACCCAGCGGACTATCCCAATGGCTACTTCGTCGACAAGACAGGCCTTTCGTCCGGCACCACCGCCCGCACCAACCAGCGTTCGCAGTTCATCGAGGACAACTGGCAGATCTCCGATCGCTGGCACGGTTACATCGGCCTGCGCAACGAGCAGTTCACCAACTACAACGGCGTGGGTGAAGCTTACGCCAGCCAGCGCCACCAGCTTGACCCGCGCCTGGGCATTTCGTGGGATGTGGAAGGCGATTCGTCCTTGAAGATCTACGCCAACGCTGGCCGTTACCATCTGGGCCTGCCGACATCCGTGGCCATCCGTGGTGCTGGTCCCTCCACCTTCCCGTCGCAGTACTACTCGTTCACGGGCATCGACCCAACCACGGGTATTCCCACGGGACTGGGTACCGCGAACCCCGCCGCTGGTCTGTACTTCCTGAACGGCGAGAACGGCACGCCGCCCGACGCCAAGGTGGTGTCGGCCCAGCATCTGCATTCCTACTACCAGGATGAATACATCTTCGGTGCAGACAAGCAGCTTCCGGAAAACTGGACGGTGGGCACGAAGTTCATGTATCGCAAGCTGAAGAGCCTGATCGACGATACCTGCGACATCCGTCCGTTTGAAACCTACGGTGCGGAGCATGGCAACCTGGATGTCGTGGAAGCAGGCCTCGCGCGCTCTACCGAATGCTTCCTGTACAACCCCGGCCGCGCCAATACGTTCACGCTGTCGCCGGCCGACGGCCAGTACATCTCCATCCCGCTTAACGCCGTCGAGATCGGTGAGCCGAAGGCCAAGCGTGCCTACTACATGGCCGACTTCTATGCCGAACACCAGTTCAGCGACAAGTGGTACGGCAAGATCGAGTACACCTTCTCGCGCAGCTACGGCAACGCCGAAGGCCAGCTCGACTCGGACATCGTGCAGGCTGACGTGTCCACCACCGAAGCGTGGGACTTCCCAGAAATCATGGAGAACACCAACGGCCGCTTGCCGTCGGACCAGAAGCACCAGCTACGCATTTATGGTGTTTACCAGTTCAACGAAGAGTGGGCTGTGTCGACCAACACGCGCATCGCGTCGGGTTATCCCGTGAACTGCTTCGGCCAGCGTCCGCCCGCCCTGGGCGGCGACCCGTTCGGTTACGGTGCAGCCTACCTTTACTGCAACGGCAAGCCGGCTGCGCGCGGCTCGTACGGCAGCACGCCGTGGACGTATACGGCTAACGTAAGCGCCCTGTGGAAGCCGGCCTTCGCCGACCACAAGCTGGGCCTTTCGATCGACGTCTTCAACATCATCGGCAAGCAGCAGGTCACGCAGTACTTTGAAACGGGTGAGTCCGCCGCCGGCGTGCCCAACCCCAACTTCAAGCGTGCCCGTTCATTCCAGGACCCGCGATATGTGCGCCTGGGCCTCCGTTATGACTTCACGCTGTAAGTACTTTGCATAACTAGAAAAAAGGCGGCTGTTCCCGCAGCCGCCGAAATGCATCTCCCCAGACTGGCCACCGTTTCCCAAGGACGGTGGCCTTTTTTTATCTTGCCGATCAGTGGCGAACGGAGACGGGTGTCCGTTCGTTGGCGCAGTTTCGCTAGGGTCACCCGCTTGCCCAGGGCGTGTAAGGCGGCCTTCCCAGTCAGGGAGCTTTCAACCTGACCTGGACACGGTGGGGAAGTGTTTCAGGTCTCGCATGGCGGCTTCAAGGAAGATGAAAACCTGACTTGCCGGACTCGTCTGAAACTGCTCGTAAGCTGCTGCCTGAAGTGCCTTCGCTTCGCGTCCCCGCGCCGACCCGGTATACCGCTTCGCCACATCAGCTAGGTCTTTAAGCAAGCTGTCCAGGTCTTCTGCATATTCTGCTTCCGTAAGGGATACCGGCTCAGGCGAAAGTTCTGACGGTGTCGGGGCATCGGCCGAACTATTTAAGGCACACATGACCGCGGCATGGGCTTCCGCGACGAGGCCGTTCCCAAAGTGGCTCATCGCGAGGTCCAGAAGTTCAATTGCATTGTGGGCAATCGTATTGTTGCTTCCGCTATCGATGGCACGGTTAAGTTGTCCGAGTGCATCCTTGAACTCCGTCACCGACACATCCTCGTCGGGCGGAAGGAATGGCGGCTGAAGGATTGCTTCAGCGTATGCCTTCGTCCAGGTACTCATGGGCACCACTGCGCCGGGTGAGCCTGGCGGCGATGGAGACAACGACCCCGGGGAATCGCTTTCATAGTCGGAACTGGCATCTGCCGACGATACCTTGTCGTCTACACCCACTCCTTTGTTAACCAATGCAATCGACGCAAGGTCGCTGAAATACCGCTCTAACAGGTTAGGTTTATCCACGCTCGCGTGCATAACTTGATTGGAAACAGTAACAGCTGGACGATTTGAGTCCGGTGATTCCCGGGATGATCCGGGCGATGGCTCGTCTTTCAATAGCCCGGAAGGCGAATATCTCAACATCGACTGCATGAATTCACTCAAGGGTGAACCAGGGCTCCTGGCCTTATCAACCGGACTGTCATGACCCGAATCAGGCGACGTAGGCGGCGTCCAGGATGCTGCAACCGGTGGCATGGAGAATCTCGCAGGGTTGGCGATTTTCTCACCAGCAGGCACGAACGACGTCTGGCAGTCCTGCAACTTGGCTTTGCCCTTCTGCACGATATCTTTAAGGTGATTGTGCGGCCTTGGTGGTTGCGCGCCACGCGGCCCAACGATGTTCGCTTGCTTATGGTTCGAGGCGCTCTGCTGAAGGTTTTCTTTCGGTTCCGCGGCAGTTGGTGGAGCTGGAGACAATGGTTTCCGGATGACCTCAAGTGCGACAACATCAATCGCGCCCAATCCCCGCGGACTATCCGCACGATCGGCTTTGGGTGACGTTACGCCCGCACTTGAGTCCTTGGCCAAGGATTCAAAAAAGGCCAACCGCTCAGCAAACTGCGCTCGACTCTGAGGAGCGTAAATGTCGGTCGATCGCCCGGGCATGGACGGCTTATGACTATCTCCGCATGCGTTCGACGCAGGGCCAACACGCTGGATGAGCGAGGCCGAGGCGCCAGGATTGGACCGATCGATACACACACCGCGCGGGGCATTGGCCACCGCCATAAGGCCTGTCTTGCGCAAGACGAGGCGGCTGATCGTCGCCTTTGTGTCCAGGGGATCGATCCGGCCCACAGGCCGGTCAAACTTTGCGGCCAGCGCGGCCACACTTCCAAATGTCAGGGGCATGGGATACGTCCGTGTAGTAATATTTCTTAATGGCGGGGATTCGCGCATGATTCTCGCGATCGATACCATTGCGTGCTCTGGTAACCTCAGGGCAAGGGGAACTGACTGTTCGGGAGACCTACGTAAGTTGGAACTTCTCCAGCCACCTGGAGACCGACGTCGATGCCTCTCGCACGCTGCGGATGTTCTGCTTCGCGTGGACATAGGCCGCGACGTCGCCATCGCTACGACGCCTGGCGCCTATTTCGCGAAGCAGATCCCTGGAGCGGTCGCCGCGTTCGCTGGACGAGTACAGGATCTGCGCAGACCGAAGCTCCTTGACCAGCTTCTGAAGCTTTTCTCCCGGTACACGTTCCGGCACGGAAAACATCCGTTGCAATGCACTGACTATGCTCGAACCGGCACTCGACGTCGACGTGTGTGGCGTGGTTCCCTTCGTCGCAATCACTACGGCGGGCGCAACCGGATCCGTTCCGACGTCGAAAACGCTATCGTCCTCAATTGATGGAAGCGATGAGTGGCAGTCCGTAGCCTCTGTCCCATTGCAAGTTGAGCTCCGACGCGAAGCAGATTCCAGAGAACCGAATAAGGCATTCGGCCGGGCCGTTGTGCGTCCATAGACTTGGTCGTAACTCAACGGTATCAGGGCAGCCTTGCGCACGTCTGCCATACGTTGCTTGACGTACGAATAAGCCGCCAGGTCGCCTTCGTTATGCCACTTGTCCATAGTTTCGCCATAAAGGACTTCCGCGCGCCTGCCACGTTCGGTCAGCGAGTGGCGAAGCTGCATGTCCGCCAGTTCGCTCGTTGCGACTCGAAGCTTTTCGATCGGTGTTTTACGGGGTGGCATTAAAATGTGCCGAAGCGCGTCGACAATAACTGACCGTTTGCCTGAGTGGGCGTGGATAGCATCCGGTCCGGAAGGTGGACGTGATGCGCGATGCTTTGCAGCCTCACTCCCGTAGCCAACTGGTCCCTCATGAGAGGAAGTTCTGACAGCCATGAATTTGTCGTGCAGCCACGACGCCCTGGATGGGCAGGCTTCGCCGAGTTCGGCAAACGTTGCGGGCAAGCTTGCCGTGCTTACCGCGTCATCGCTGATCGAGCGGCAACGCAGCAGCTGAACAGTGGATTGCTCAACGCCAGCGAGCGACGAGGACACACTGCTTGACCGCCCGAAGATCCGAGCGGATGACTGGGAAGCCCCAGGTTTTTCGGCGATATCACGACGCGTAGGAAAACAGGAGTCCAATGCACTGAAAACAGATCGAAACGGTGATGTCATGACGTAGCCCTCCTTTGGGCTGATTGCTTCCCGCAGGGCCGTACCGCCTTACGACGCGTCATTCAAGCGATGGGCGGTGGCGGCAGCCAAGTGACGATCGCATCGTCGTAGGCACCGAATGAATAGAGCTCCCACGCTACGAGGTCGATCAAGGCAGGGATGCGAAGCTTGTCGGGAATCCTGTGCTTGCACACCCCCTGTTGATCCAGGACGCCGTGGGGTTTGTCGTCACGGCCGGTAACGAGGGCGTTGTAGGAGTATCCCCGTCGGCATTCGTTCGCTTGCAGGATTCGATAGGCCTTGGGTTCCGGACCGCGCGGGACCTCGATTCCGTGCTTCATGATATCCGTGTACTCCGGAGCATCTTTCAGCGCGACGAGTGCTTCGACATGGCGGCCATCGTTGTTCAGCCGCCTCGCCTTGATGATAGCCCGGAGAAAGTCAACGACGATGCCATTGTCTCCCCGGACCTTTCTGAGCGCCGCACTATCCCGTGATCCTTTGGATACGACATTGCGCCTGGCATCCGACCGAACCTGTCGCAATCGTCGAATCGCATGCTCGATAAGACGGGTTAAGCCGTTCCCAAGCATCGCCCGCCGTTCTGACCGCTCCCCTGGCCCGTCGATCGACGGAACGTTTGCCTTGCGAATGTTCACGCCTGATCCCGTGACTTGCTGGACGGACCGCAACCCCATCGTCTGGTTAGCGTTACTGGCGGCCGGCCGGATGGTTTCTTCGAACTGCGCGACAAGCCTGGCTACGCTGGGCAATGAGCAAGTTGCCGATGAGATCATATGAACATCCATGCGCAGCTAATCAAGCAGCGGTCCGTGGTGGCACGGGCGGCAGCAACGTGGCGATCACATCGTTATAGGCGCCGACAAGGTAGAGCTCGGCGGCCACCGACTGCACCAGGCCGCGCGTGCCAAGCACATCGGGATTTTTACGCGCGTATGCTACCTGCTGGCCCAGGACACCGGCTGGTTCAGCATGACCATCCACAAGTGCATGGAAACTTTCGCGCGCCTCGTTCGCGTGCGATAGAGCACGATCGGCCTTCTCCGATCCATGCGCACCGGGTGGGACCCGGAAGTAAGCCATGATTTTCTGGTGATCCGGAGCATCCCGCAGCAAGTCGAGGGCCTCTTTATGGCGGCCCGCTTTGTTGAGCTTCGTGGCGTCAATGATCGCGTCGTAATAAGGCTTCAGTTTGCTGCTATCTACCCGGATTGCATTGAGGAAGGCATCGGACGAACGTTGTTCGCGCTTCACGCCCAAGCTGGCGTCCGACTGCACCTGGAACACCTGCTCACCAGCGCGCTTGATAAGTGCAGTTATGCCGTTCCGCAGGTTCGCTTGCCATCCTTCATGCAATATTTCGGGTCTGGACTTGACGGCGCCGACGGCAGCCGCCGCCACCTTCGTTCCGAAGAAAGTGTTTTTACCCGCGGTAACTATCCTTTCCGCCTGCACATCGTTACTAAGACGACGAACCCCACTGGCGATGTTGAGAATTTTGAGGGTGATACCACGCCTGGCACCTGACTCGTCCTCGCACGCTTTGCGGAGTATCAGTTCCTTGGCGTCGGAATAAGTTGTCTGGCATCCCTTCGTGGCGGCGCCAGCTTGACGCACATTCGTCAACTGCGAGCTAACGTTTGAACCTTGCGACCTGGCTGCAGACCACGCCTGCGGCAGCAGGCGCTGAAGCTGGTGGGCAGCCGAAGAAAATATGGGGTGCATGTCAACATCCATGTCCTAGGATCGAACCTATGTTCCCCCAGACGCGTCCTGCCCGCTTCCACGTTTCGCCTAAACCCTACTCCAGCGAATTCTCATCCTCGAACCGCAGGTGCTTCATGCTCCGCCCATGCCGGCGCACCAGCTTCAACGCCTCGATGCCGATGCGGATATGCCGCTCGACATAGTTGGCGGTGACTGCCGTGTCGCTCTTCTCCGTCTTGATCCCCTCGGGAATCATCGGCTGGTCCGAAACTAGCAGCAGCGCGCCAACGGAGATCGAGTTAGCGAAGCCCGCCGCGAAGATGGTGGCCGTTTCCATGTCCACCGCCATCGATCGGGTACGACGCAGGTATTCCTTGAACGCCTCATCGTGCTCCCACACCCGCCGGTTGGTGGTGTAGACAGTGCCCGTCCAGTAGTCGTGGCCCAGGTCGCGGATCATGGTGGACACCGCGCGCTGCAACTGGAAGGCCGGCAGGGCCGGCACCTCGGGTAGCAGGTAGTCGTTGGAAGTACCCTCGCCGCGGATGGCGGCGATCGGCAGCACCAGGTCGCCGATCGCGTTCTTTTTCTTAAGCCCCCCGCATTTGCCCAGGAACAGCACCGCCTTCGGGCCGATGGCGCTTAGAAGATCCATCACGGTGGCGGCATTGGGGCTGCCCATGCCGAAGTTGATCAGGGTGATGCCGTCGGCCGTGGCGTTGGGCATGGGCCGGTCGCGGCCTTTCACGTCTACCCCGTTCCACTCGGCGAAGCGCTCTACATAGTGTCCGAAGTTGGTAAGGAGGATGTGCTCGCCGAATTCCTCGAGCGGGGTGCCGGTATAACGCGGCAGCCAGTTGCTGACGATCTCTTGCTTGTTCTTCATGTTTTCCAGCTTTTTCTAGCACCGAACCGATCGGCGCTGGCACCGGCGACGCCACGCCGGCAGGAGCCCTATATTTGTCGCAACGAGGATACGCCATGCGTCGGCCCCGCGCGAGGGCTGCCGGCGCATCACGGCGGGCTTTCATGCCCCGGGCGTGCTACCGTTTGCCCGGACGCGCCAGGGCTTTTAGTCGGGGGACATCATGCGAATCGGCGTAGCGATCGATGCGGCCTGCGACCTGCCGCGGGACTTCATCGAAAGGAATAACATCACGGTGCTGCCGATCACCATCAAGGTGGACGGCCAGACCTTCCTGGACGACAGGAACGCCGCCGAAACCCAGCGTTTCATCGACCAGAACATGGGCAGCCGCGCCCACGAGGCGGAAACCGAACCCAGCAGCGTGGAGCACGTGCAGCGGGTGTTCCTGGACAGGATGGTGGTGGATTACGACTGCGTGATCTGCCTCACCATCACCGCCACGCGCAGCCCGATCCACGACAACGTGATCCGCGCCAGCTTCGCGATCCTGAAGCACTACCGCCCTATCCGCGAGGCGTCGGGCAACCGCCAGCCGTTCCTGATGCGCGTGGTGGATACCCGGAATATCTTTGCAGGCGCCGCGGCGCCGGTGGTGGAAGCGGTGCGCATGATCGCCGCGGGCGAATCGCCCCAGCAGATGCGTGAACGGGCGGCGCATATCGCCAACAATGCCTACGGTTATATGCTGCCGCGCGACCTTTACTACCTGCGCGCACGCGCCAAGAAGAAGGGGGACCGCAGTGTCAGCATGTTCAGTGCCATGCTGGGTTCGGCCCTGGACATCAAGCCGCTGCTGCGCTGCTACCGCGGTGAAACAGGCCCGGTGGGCAAGATCCGTGGCTTCGAGCACGGCGCCCAAACGCTCTTCGAATATGCCGCCAAGCGCGTGCAGGCCGGCCTGCTGGTGCCTGCGATGAGCCTTTCCTACGGCGGTGACCTGGACGTGATGCGCAACCTTCCCGGCTACGAGATTTTGCTCAAGGCCTGCGAGGCTGCGGGGGTGGACATGCTGGAAAGCCCGATGAGCATCACCGGCATGGTGAACGTAGGCGAAGGCGCCATGACCATCGGCTTTGCCGCCGAAGAGCACGTGGCGGAGTTCTGATGCGTCTTGCCGGCTTCGTTTTCCTGATGGTGCTGGGCTTGCTGGCGTACGCGCCGGCCAGCCACGCCACGGACATCTACAAATGCACCACCGCCAAAGGTGAGGTCACCTACCAGAACATGCCGTGCCCTCACGGTGCGAAGTCCGAAAAGCGGGTGATCGACGATACCGAGCCGATGACGACGCCGCCCGCGCCGTTGCCGCCGGTGGCGCCGGCTCCCCCTGTCGCAGCGCCGCCAGCTCAATTCAGTACCATGCCTCCGCCCCCACCCGGCATCCCGGTCATGTACGGCTGCGTGCGCGCCACCGACGGCACGCCCTACACCAGCAATGGACCGGGCCAGCCGTACCAGGCGCCAGCTGGCGTGGTCGGCAGTTACGGCAGTTCACTATCGGCCCAGGCTGCCCCCTCGGCCCCGGAAATCAATCGGGTCAAGGTCAACGGCCAGATGATCGGCAACAACTATGTATGGGTACAGGACAGTTGCCACCAGCTTTCGCCGGAAGAAACCTGCAAGGCGTTGCAGGATCAGCTGGACGAAAACGGCGACAAGCTGCGCAAGGCCTTCAAGAGCCAGCAGGCGCCCTTCGAACAGCGCGATGCGGAGCTGCGTGCGCAACTGAAGGGCTGCGCCGCATAACACCCCGGCATGAGCGCCGCAGAGGCTGCGGCTTCAGAAGCCGTAACGCAGGAAGCCACCGTCCACCGCCACCACCTCGCCGGTGATGTAGCTCGCCGCGGGCAGGCACAGGAAAGCCACTGCAGCGGCTACTTCCTCCGGCTCGCCGATGCGGCGCATCGGCGTGTGGTCGAGAACTTCCTCAAGATAATCCGCATCGGCCAGGGCCGGTTCCGAACGCTGGGTGCGGATGTACCAGGGGGCCACGGCATTCACGCGGATGCCATCTTCGGCCCACTCCACGGCAAGGTTCCGGGTGAGCTGGTGCACGGCGGCCTTGGTCATGCCGTAGACCGAGCCCGTGCGCACATGCACCGCGCCCGATACCGAGCCGATGTTCACCACCGCGGCGTTGCCATGCTGCACCAGGTGCGGATACGCCAGGCGGCACATCTCGAAGGCGGAGAACACATTGGTTTCGAAGATGCCGCGATATTCTTCGGGCGAGTAATCCACCGTGGCGGCGGGCACGTTGCCGCCGACGTTGTTGACCAGCAACGACAGCGGGCTGCCGAGGTCGGCGATCCAGTCGAATACGGCCAGGCGGTCTTCCGGGTCGGTGAGGTCCGCGGCCAGCGCCAGCACCGACGCCTGAGGGGCTTCATCGGCAAGTTCGGCACGGACATGATCCAGGTGGATCTCGTCACGGGCCACCAGCAGCAGGTCCGCGCCCAGCGCGGCCAGCTCGCGCGCGCAGGCATAACCAATGCCCTTGCTGGCACCGGTCACCAGCGCCGTCTGGCCGTCCAGCCGCCAGCTTGCCAGCCGTGGATGCATCGTGGGTCTCCCGAAGATGAAGGACAGGCACGCATCGTACAACGGCGCGTTATGCTCGAAGGCATGGACCAACCTACTATCCTGCTCGACATCGACCATGCCACCGTACTCCGCGGAGACCGCGCCCTGCTGGCAGACTTCAGCCTGCGTGTGGCCGACGGCGAGCACACGGCGATCCTCGGCCCCAACGGCTCGGGCAAATCCACCCTGGTGCGGATGATCGAGCGCCGGCTCTATCCCCTTTCGCCCAGTGACGGCAGTGATCCGGTGCGCGTGTTCGGCCGCGCCCGTTGGGACGTCACCGAGCTCCGGCGGCTGATTGGCGTGGTGTCGGCGGAGCTGCGGCGGGATCTGGAGACTGTCGAAGGGCTGCTCGTGCGCGAGGTGGTGCTCTCCGGCTTCTTTGCCTCGCTGGTGCTGGGGCTGGATCACCATGTGACCCAGGACATGCTCGAAGCCGCCAACCGGGCGCTCGAACGCGTAGGGATGCTGGCGCTGGCCGACCGCGAAGTGGCCACGTTGTCCACCGGCGAGGCACGCCGCGTGCTGATCGCCCGCGCGCTGGTGTACCAGCCGCGCGCCCTGCTGCTGGACGAACCCTGCACCGGGCTCGACCTTTCCGCGCGACGGGAATTCCTCGATCACCTGCGCGAACTGGCCCGCGGCGGCACCACCCTGGTGGTGGTCACCCACCACATCGAGGAAATCATCCCCGAGATCGGCCGCGTGGTGATGATCCGCGATGGCAAGGTGTTCGCCGATGGCCCGAAGAGCGGGATCCTGGGCGGTGATGCGTTGTCACGCCTGTTCGACATGCCGCTGCGCGTGCAGCGGAACGATGCATGGTATTCAGCGAGGGTAGCTTGATGAAGTCCACACGATCATGGCTTGCATGCGCCACGGCAACCGCTGCGCTGCTGGCCGTCGGCTGTTCCCATCCCCCACCGCCCGATCCGAACGCGCCGCCGGCACCGCAGGCGGCGCAGTCAACGGCCAAGCCCTATAACCCGCTTGACCCGATGCTCAAGACACGCGACCGTGCCCGCGCGGTACAGGCCACCGTGGACCAGCAACACGCAGCGCAGGACGCGGCGGTGGAAGACCAGTCGAAATAACGGCGGTTGCCTACTGCGGTGAGCAGAAGCAGTAGGCGTAGATGTTCGGGCGACCTGCCTGTGCGTGCTCCAGCAGCTTGAGCTCAGGAATGCGCTCGTCGATAGTCGAGAGCCACTTCGGCAGGCCCAGGCCCCAGGAACGCCCGATCGATACCGCGGCGCTGTCGTTCATGCTGACAACGGCGCGGCCGAACGTACCGAGGTCCGTTTCGATGTAACGGGTGGGTGCGTCCTTGTCGAGCTTCGCTTCGCTGCGCGCCAGGGCAATGGCATCGTTAAGGCCACCGAGCTTGTCCACCAGCCCGCGGTCGCGCGCCTGCGCGCCGGTCCACACGCGACCCTGGGCGATGGCATCGATGCTGGCGAAATCCTTGCCGCGCGCCGCGGCCACGCCGCCGACGAAATCACGGTAACCCTTGTCGATGATCGACTGCACCACCAGGCCGATCTTTGGATCCAGCGGCCGGGTGATGTCGAAGGAGCCGGCCAGCGGGCCTACGGCCACGCCATCTGAATGCACGCCGATCTTGTCCAGCGCGTTGGGCACGGTATAGAACATGCCGAAGATGCCGATGGAGCCGGTAATGGTGTTGGGTTCGGCGAGGATCGCGTTGGCGTTCATCGAGATCCAGTAACCGCCGCTGGCGGCAACATCGCCCATCGACACGATCACGGGGATGCCGGCCTCGCGCGTCTGCGCCACTTCGCGGCGGATCTGCTCGGCGGCGTACACCTCGCCACCGGGAGAATCCACCCGCAGCACGAGTGCTGCGGTTTTCTTGTCCTGGCGCGCCTTGCGGATGAGGGCGGCGGTGGATTCGCCACCGATCTGGCCCTGTGGTTGCTTGCCGCTGACGATCTCGCCTTCGGCCACCACCACCGCCACACCGGGCTTGCTGTTGAACGCGCTGACCGAGGCGATCTGTGCGTTGTAGCGCTCGAGCGAAACACTGCGCACGCCTTCGCCGTTCTTGCCCGCCGGCACGCCGTCCTTGCGCAGGCCGTCGATCAGTTCTTCCTCGGTGGCCAGGCCATCGACCAAGTGCTGGTCCAGCGCCAGTTGGGCGATGTTGCCGCGCGCCGATGCGATCAGCTGGGGCATGTTGTCGATCGAGGCACGAAGCTTGGCCGGATCGATCTTGCGCGCCGCGGCCACTTCGGCAAGCCATGTGTCCCACAGGCCGCCCAGGTAGAACGTGTCGGCGGCCTTCGACTCCGGCGAGGCGTGGTCCAGGATGAAGGGCTCGGCGGCCGACTTGAACTGGCCTACGCGGAACAGGTGGACGTCCACGCCGATCTTGTCCAGCAGGTCTTTATAGAACAACCGGTAGTTGGCAAGGCCCGTGGGCAACACACTGCCCTGCGGATCGAGCAGGATTTTCGAGGCATGCGCCGAGAGGTAGTACTGGCCCTGGTCGAGATTGGCGGCCCAGGCGATCACGGGCTTGCCGGTGGCGCGGAAGCGGTCGATCGCCGCGCCCACTTCGCGCAATGCGGCGAAGCCACCTGCCTGCATGTCGTCCACATCCAGCACGATGCGCGAGATGCGCGCATCGGTGGCCGCGTTATCGATGGCACCGACCAGGTCGCGTACCTGCACCTGTTTGGCCTTGTTGCCCGACAGGCGCGAGAGGGCCACGCCGATGGGATCGCTGTACTGCTCCACCAGCCGACCTTCAGGCCGGATCAACAGCACGCTGTCGTTCTTGACCATGCGCAGTTCGCGGCTGCCGAGGGCACCGAGGAAAACGAACAGCAGCACGATGAACAACACGCCGAAGAACAGCAGGTTCAATATCACCAGGCGGGTGATATTGATGCCGCGGCCAAAGCCTTTCAGGAAAGCCCAGAATCCGCTCGGGCGGCGCGCAGGTACAGCCGCCTGCACCCGCACCGGGGCCGGCCCGGGCACGGGCGGTGGTGGCGGCGGTGGGTAGGCAGGTGGCAGCTGGTCGCTCATGCAAAAAATCCGGTGGGTTCGGTGCTGAGCGTAGCCGTTCCCGCGGGGGCGGTCACGTGGCGGAAGTCCAGCTGGCACGCCGCGCCACCCGGTAGAAGCGAGTGAACAGCAAGGCCGCCGCCGCGGTAAGCCCGGCGATCAGGCCGATCCACATACCCGGGGCGCCCAGGCCCATCGGAAAGCCCAGGTACCAGCCCACCGGCATGCCGATCATCCAGTAGGCCACCAGGGTGATGGCCATCGGCACCCGGGTGTCCTTGAGGCCCCGGAGCGCACTGTTGGAAGCCACTTGGATGCCGTCGGAAAACTGGAACATGCCGGCATAAAGCAACAGCTGCGCCGCCACCGCGATCACGGCTGGATTATTTGAATAAATCGCCGCGATACCGTGGGGAACGCCCAGCATCAGGGCCACCGCCACCAATTGCACCGCGATCACCAGGCCGATGCCGCAGAAACCTGCGTAACGCACGCCGGCCGCATCGTTGCGGCCTACCGCATTACCCACGCGCACGGTGATCGCCATGGACAGGCCCAGCGGCACCATGAACGACATCGAGGCCACGTTCAGCGCGATCTGGTGGCTTGCGGTGACCGTTTCGCCCAGCCGACCGATCAGCAGCGCCACGGCCACGAACATGCCCGCTTCCATCAACAGGGTGATGGCCATCGGCACGCCGATGTGCAGCAGCGGGGCGATCTTCGACCAGTTGGGCAAGGCCAGGCGCTGGCGCAGGTTGATATCGCGATAGGCGCGATGCTTGAGCACGTAGATGCCGAAACCGATCATCTCCACCCAGATCGCCACCGCGGTGGCGATACCGGTGCCGCGGGCGCCCATCGGCGGGAAGCCGAGCTTGCCATACACCAGCACGTAGCCCAGCGGCGCCAGCACGAACAGGCCGCCGATACTGAAGAACATCGATGGCAAGGGCATCGATAGCCCTTCGGACAGGCCGCGCAGGGCGAAGTAGGTGGTCAGTGCCGGCGCCGCCCAGCTGATCGCATGCAGGAACGCCTGCACATCGTCGTGCAACGAGGGCACCACACCGAAGGCGGTCATCAGTGGCGCGGCGTTGCGCGCGGCGAACCACAGCGCCGCCCCCAGGATCCAGGCGATCCACAGCGCCTGGTGGAAGATCGCGCCGATCTCGCCGCGCCGCTGGGCGCCATCGAGCTGCGACACGGTGGGCGGCACCGACATCATGGTGCCCAGGGCCAGCACCAGGGCCAGCACCCAGATGCTGGTGCCGGTGACCACCGCCGCCTGCACGTGCGCGCTGAAGTGTCCGGCCAGGATGGCGTCTATCGCGTTGGGCGCCATCGCCGACAGCTGCGCGACGATCAACGGCAGGGCCAGGCGCACCGTCGCCCCGGCTTCGCGGCGGACGCGGGCGCGATCGATGGTGTGAACGGCCATGACAGGGAGGGATCGACAACGTGGCCGGCCATTGTACGGGCGATGCCGTGACTAAGGTCAGGGCAGATAGTCACCCCCTGCGTGCCGAAAGCAGGGGTGCCCTATGGCGCGAGCCGGTGGAGTACCGGCTGTGCGATCATTCGCGCCGCTAACGCTTTCGTCCCGGGGAGGGAACGATGTCCAGCACCGAGCTAACGCCAGTAGCGCCGGAAACCGAACCGGCGACAGCACCGGCGTTGCATTGCGCCAACTGCCAGGCGCCCCTGCAGGGCCCGTTCTGCCATGCGTGCGGTCAGTCGGTGAAGAGCGTGCTGCGGCCGATCCATTCGATGGTGGAAGACACGCTGGACATGATCTTCCATGTCGACGAGCGCATCGTGCACACCTTGCCGCCGCTTTTCCTCAAGCCGGGCTTCCTTACCCTGGAATATTTCGCCGGGCGCCGCGTGCGTTACGTGCAGCCATTCCGCCTGATGTTCGTGTTCTGCCTGCTGGCGTTCTTCGCCGTGCACCTGGCGATCGGCTTCGGACGAAGCGAAAGCGCCGGACCCAATGCCCAAGGCACGCATATCACCACCAAATGGTACGGCGGCGACGCGGGAGAGTTTGCCCGCGATACCAGCGAGGACGCCGTGCAGAAGCGCCTGGATACTGTCCAGGGCGCGATCGATGCCGCCCGCCATAAGCCCGGTGCAGATACCGCCGCACTGGATGCCGAGGCGACGGAGCGAGTGCACGAGGCCAATCGCCGCATGGCCGAGCTGAACGCCTTCGAGCACAACCACCCGGACGAACGGATCGACCCCAACCATCCTGACGTGGTCAGCCGATTCCATATCAGCTGGCTGCCCAACCTGGTGAACATCCGCCTGGACCAGGGCCTGGCACGGGTGAAGGCCAACCTGGCCGCCATGAAGGATGGCGATGCCGATGCCAAGGAACGGTTCATCACGGGCCTTTTCAGCGTGCTTCCGCAGACCATGCTGGTGCTGCTGCCGATCTTCGCGTTGCTGTTGAAGATCGTCTATATCTTCCGGCGGCGCCTGTACATGGAACACATGATCGTGTCCCTGCACAGCCACGCCTTCCTGTTCCTGTCGGTGCTGCTGGTGGCCCTGCTCTCGATGCTTGGCAATGCGCTCAAGCCCCACGCGCACTGGGCCTACACCGGCATTGGCTGGCTGCAGTTCGCCCTGTTCGCGTGGATGCCGGTGTACCTGCTGCTGACCCAGAAACGGGTGTACCGGCAGGGCTGGTTCAAAACCCTCCTGAAGTACTTTTTCGCTGGTTTCTGGTACGCCTGGATGCTGTTCTGGGCCCTGCTGATAGCCGCCGCCATCAGCCTTTCGCATTAGGGCAGAGAGGGTTTTACACAGACGCCCGGGCACGTCAACACACGTGACGGAACGGTGACCAGAACATGAACACTGCAGGTCAGGATTTTGCAGTCTCTTGATTCAAAAGCGTTTTTTTGGGTGGTCAAAATGTAATCAGGGTGTACAACCGGGCCCCGCGCCGAGCAAAAAGTGCTTATGGCCGACATCCATCCACAGACTTATCCACAGACATTGTGGATAAGGTTGAAACCCCCGAACCCATAGTGACTTAGCGATGACATCTCGATGACGGTGATCAATCGCTGCCCAAGGTGATGATCCAGACCGGGAAGCCCCCGCACGAGGTCGTCGCAGACCCTGCGACGCGGGCCGCTACACTTCCGGCCATGCCTGTCGTCCTGCGCGTTGCCCTGCCCGTCCCCCTGCCCACCCTGTTCGACTACCTGCCGCCCGCCACCGGCCAGGCCCGGGCCGGCGCGCGGGTGCTGGTGCCTTTCGGCAAGGGCGCGATGGTGGGCGTGGTGGTGGACCCGGCCGTCGAGTCGACCGTCGCGGGGGGAAAGCTCAAAGCCGCCCTGGAACTCCTGGACGACGCACCGCTACTGGATGACGAACTCCTGGCCAGCGTGAACTGGGCCGCCGACTACTGGCTGGGCGCACCGGGCGAGGCATTGGTCAATGCGCTACCCCTGGCCCTGCGCGAACCGCGGCCATTACCGCCGCTGGGCCGCGAGGCATGGGCCACCACGGTGGCCGGTCGCGATGTCCACGCCGCCGGTACGCGCAAGGGTGGCAGCCAGCGCTTGCTCGATGCGCTGGCCAACGGCCCGTGTGCTGCCGACGAACTGGATGAGCGCGTTCCCAAATGGCGTGAGGCCGGCCGGCGCCTGCTGGAGGCTGGTCTTGTTCAGAAGCTCGAGTGGTCCGCCACCACCCTTCCCCGCCATGCCGCGCCCGCCCCCCAGTTGACCTCCGAGCAGGCCGAGGCGGTGGCGGCGATCGGCGAATCGTTCGGCCAGTTCCAGCCATTCCTGCTCGACGGCGTCACCGGCAGCGGCAAGACCGAGGTTTACCTCGCCCTGATCGAACAGGCGCTGGCGGCGGGTAAACAAACGTTGATGCTGGTGCCGGAGATCGGCCTGGCGCCGCAGACGGTACGGCGCCTGCGCGACCGCCTGGGTGTGGCGGTGGAAGTGCTGCATTCGAATCTGTCCGAAGGTGACCGCGCCCGCGCCTGGCTGCGGGCCCGCGACGGGAGCGCACGCGTGGTGCTGGGCACGCGCTCGGCGGTGTTCACGCCGTTGCCCGAGGCGGGCCTGATCGTGGTGGACGAAGAGCACGATGGTTCCTATAAGCAACAGGAAGGCTTCCGCTACCACGCGCGCGACCTTGCCCTGGTGCGCGCCCGCGCGATGGGCGTGCCGGTGGTGTTGGGCTCGGGTACGCCGTCGCTGGAAAGCCTGGCCAATGTCGATGCCGGCCGTTATCGCAACCTGCGACTGCGCGTGCGGCCGGGTGCGGCGCAACCCACGCGTGTGGAGGTCGTGGACATGCGCGCGCAACGGCTGGACCACGGTTTGTCTCCTGTCTTGATCAACGCGGTGGCGGCGTGCCTGGCGCGAGGCGAGCAGGCCCTGGTATTCCGCAATCGCCGCGGCTACGCGCCGGTGTTGTTGTGCCATGCCTGCGGATGGCATGCCGACTGCACGCGCTGCGAACGACCGATGACCCTGCACGCTGGCCGCCGCCGGCTGGTATGCCACCACTGCAACCGCGAGCAACGGCTGCCGGAGGCTTGTCCAAACTGCGGGGCCACCGAGCTACGCCCGCAGGGCCAGGGTACCGAGCGGCTGGAAGAGGCGCTCACGGCGCGCTTCCCCGACGTCCGCGTGCTGCGCGTGGACCGCGAGACCACCCGCCGCCGCGATGCCTTCGAGGAGCTGCTTGGCTCGCTGGCGGACGAAAAACCCGCGATCCTGGTGGGTACGCAGATGCTGGCCAAGGGCCACGACCTGCCCAACCTCACGCTGGTGGCCATCGTCGGCGTCGATGAAGGCCTGCACAGCGTGGACTTCCGCGCCAACGAACGGCTGGCCCAGCTGGTGGTACAGGTGGCTGGCCGCGCCGGGCGCGCACGCAAACCTGGCACGGTGATCCTGCAGACCCACCACCCCGACCACCCGATGCTGCGCACGCTGCTTCAATCCGGATACGGCGCCGTGGCCGCGCAGCTGCTGGACGAACGGCGGGTGACCGAGCTGCCTCCCTTCGGCAGCCAGGTGCTGCTGCGCGTGGACGCACTGGGCCGCGATGCTGTCGACACCTTCCTGGCCCAGGCACTGGCAGCGATCCCGCCGGAGGCCGGGTGGGGCGTCGCAGGCCCCATGCCCGCACCCATGCCGCTGCGGGCCGGTCGCCACCGGGGCCAGTTGCTGGTAGAAGCTGCCACGCGCGGCAAGCTCCACGCCTTCCTCAAGACGTGGGCGAGCCGTCTGGCGACAGCACCCGGGGCGCGCAAGGTGCGATGGTCGCTGGACGTCGACCCGGTGGACCTTTACTAGCGGCCATCGACACCTTGGCAACACGCGGTCTGGTACAAATATTGGTCTTTCATAGCCCTCCCCTTCGATTCCAAGGATGTCCCCCATGGCGAGCCAACTCGAACAGCTGCGCAAGATCACCACCGTCGTCTCCGATACCGGCGATATCCAGGCGATCAGCCAATGGAAACCGGTGGACGCCACCACCAATCCCTCGCTGCTGCTCAAGGCCGCCGGCGATGCTGGCTACGCTCCGCTGATCGACGCTGCCGTGGCCTGGGCGAAAGGCAAATCAAACGACCGCCAGCAGCAGCTGACCGACGCCAGCGATTATCTTGCCGTGCAGGTCGGCCGGAAGATCCTGGACATCGTGCCCGGTCGCGTCTCCACCGAAGTGGACGCGCGCCTTTCTTTCGATACCGACGCTTCCATCGCCAAGGCTGAACGCCTGATCGGCATGTACAACGACGCTGGTGTCAAGAACGACCGCATCTTCATCAAGCTCGCATCCACCTGGGAAGGCATCCGCGCCGCCGAACAGCTGGAGAAGAAAGGCATCAACTGCAACATGACCTTGCTCTTCAGCTTCGAACAGGCGCGCGCCTGCGCCGAAGCCGGTGCCACGCTGATCTCACCCTTCGTTGGCCGCATCTTCGACTGGTATGTCGAGCACACCGACAAGAAGGTGTACGCACCAGCCGAAGACCCTGGCGTGCAGTCGGTGCGCCGCATCTACGACTGGTTCAAGCTGCACGGCTACCAGACCATCGTGATGGGCGCGAGCTTCCGCAACATCGGCCAGATCCAGGCCCTGGCCGGCTGTGACCGCCTCACCATCAGCCCGGATCTTCTGCAAAAGCTCCAGGAAAACCAGGACGACCTGCCCCGCGCACTGTCCGATAACGGCAAGCGCGAAGAGCGCCAGCCGAAGATCAGCGAGAGCGCCTTCCGCTGGGGTCACAACGAAAACGCCATGGCCACCGACAAGCTGGCCGAAGGCATCCGCAAGTTCGCCGTGGACCAGCGCAAGCTGGAAGAACTCCTCGGCGCGAAGCTCTAGCCTCGGCCCCTAATGTTTACGTTTGCTGCCAGCCGCCGCCGAGGGCTTTGACCAGCTCGATGCTGGCGCGGAGCTGTTGGGTCTTCAGGTCGATCAGGCTGCGTTTGGCATCAAGCGCGGTCTGTTGGGCGGTAACGACGTCAAGGTAGCCGACGGCGCCCTGTTTGTAGCGGTCCATGGAGAGGTCCAGCGTTTTTTGCGCGGCGTCGGCCGCCGCCTGCTGGTCTTCGATCGCGGAAGCAAAGTCGGCCAGCTGCGACTGGCTGTCTTCCACCTGGGCAAAGGCATTCAGCACCACGCTGCGGTATTTCGCCCCGGCTTCGTCCGTGGCCGCCCTGGCCGCCTCAACGCCGGCCTTGCGCAGGCCGCCGTCCAATAGCGTCAACAGGAAGCTCGGGCCTAGCGACCAGAAATGATTCGGAGCATTGAGCAGTCCGCGGTACACGGCGCTCTGGTAGCCACCCTGCGCATCCAGCGTGATCTGCGGAAAATACGCCGACCGGGCCACGCCCACACGGGCATTGGCCGCCGCGGTGCGGCGTTCGGCGGCGGCAATGTCGGGACGGCGCTGCAACAGGGTCGAAGGTACGCCCAGCGGGATCGCCGGCAGGTTGACCGCGGTGAGATCCGTCGGCAGGGAGAACGTCGACGCTGAATCGCCTACCAGTACGGCCACGGCGTGCTCGGTGATCTCGCGCTGGGCCTGGGTTTGCTTCAGCTGCGAACGCGCACTGGAGAGCTGTGTCTGCGCACGCGCCACATCCAGCCCCGAGGCAATGCCGCCGGCATGGCGGTCCTCGGTGAGCTGCAAGGCTTTTTCAAAAGCCCCGATGCTCTGTCGTAGCAGGTCGATCTGGCGGTCGAGGCCGTTCAGCACGATCACGCTGTCGGACAACTGCGCCTGCAGGCTGAGCTGCGCGGAAGCAAAATCGCCCGCGGCGGCCTCGGCCTCGGCATTGCCGGCTTTGACGCTGTCGCTCACGCGGCCCCAAAGGTCGACCTCGTAGTCCAGGTCGGCGCCCACGGTGAACGAGTTGTACGTGCGCGGCGAGGTGGGCGATCCCAGCACACCGCGCAGCGGCTTGGTGTCGGACTGGCGATCGCGCTGGGCATTGGCATCGACGCCGATGGTGGGGAACAGTCCGGAGCGTATTTCCTTTCGGAAGGCTTCCGCCTGCTGGTAGTGCGCCAGCGCGGCGGCGAGGTCGGCGTTGTTGGCTGCGAGCTTTGCCTGCAATTGGTCCAGGCGCGGATAGCTGTACGAATGCCACCAGCCGTCGCGCGGCAACGCATCGGCGGGTTTGGCCGGTGCCCAGGGGCCGACCTGCTTGTACTGGTCGGCTACCGGTACCTTCGGCGCCTCGTATTTCGGTGCCAGCGAACAGGCACCCAGCACCACGGTCAGCCCCGCGACGAGGAACGCGCGATCAAGCCTTGCCATGGGTCTCGGCCGTGTTGTCCTTCGGGGCAAGCTGCACCTGGTCGCCATCGTCCAGCCCATCGGGCGGGCTTTCGATGACACGGTCCTGCGGATCGACACCCGAGCCCAGTTCGATCGTCTTGCCAAGGTCGCGCGCGATGGTCACGCGCTTGAACTTCACCCGGTTGTCGGGACCCAGCGTGGCCACGCGCATGCCCTTGGCATCGAACACCAGCGCGCTGGCGGGAATGCTGAAAGCATTGGCGTCGGCCGGCAGCCTGAAATTGACGTTGGCAAAGGCGCCGGGCATCAGCTTGCCGTCGGCATTGTCCACGGCCAACTGCACAAGCGTGGTGCCCGAGTCGGCATTGATGGCACCGGCGGAGGCTTCGACTTTCGCGGTAAAGGTCTTGCCCGGGTACTCAGGCACCGTGAGCTCGGCGGTGTCGCCGTCATGGATGCTTGGGGCATAGTTCTGTGGCACGCGCACGTAGGCCCGCAACTTGCGGATGTCCGACACCTCGAACAGTTCCGGGCCGGCGCCGCCACCGGCATTGATCAACGCGCCGACATCGGTGTTGCGCGCGGTGACCACGCCGTCGAATGGCGCGGTGATGCGGGCAAAGCCCTTCAGCGCCTGGATGCGATCGACATCGGCCTGCGCCGCGCGCTGCTGGGCGAGCTTGGCGGTGTAGTCGGCGGTTTTCTCATCCACTTCCTGCTTGGATACCGAATCCGAGCCCAGCATCGACTGCCAGCGCTTCGCCGTGGTGGCGGCCAGCGCCGCATTGGCCTGGGCGCTGGCGAGCGCGCCCTTGGCCTGCAGCAGCTGCTGGTCGAGGTCGGGGGTTTCGATCTCGGCGATCAGCTGGCCGGCCTTCACTTTGCCGCCAATATCCACCGACCACGATTTCAGATAGCCACTGACGCGGGCAAACAGCGGCGCGCGGGAATACGCCTGCAGGCGCCCGGGCAGTTGCAGCGGCGAGCCATCGACGTCGGTGGAAGGCGGCGCCACGTTGACCGTTGGCACGACCTGGTTGTCGGTCCAGGTGCGCAGCCGGCGGGCATCGGCGGCGCGCGTGGCAATGCCCGCCACCACGATCGCCACGAACACGACCAGCGCGATAAGGCCGGCCAGACGCAAGCTGCGACGACTAGGCTTGGTGATGTTGTCAGACATGGACAGGTTCTCCGGAAGCAGGCGCCGCGGGTGCGGTGCGGGCGTGCCGCCCGTGGATGATGGCGAAAACGACAGGTACGAAAAGGAGCGTGGCCACCGTGGCGAAGACCAGGCCGCCGATCACCGCGCGGCCCAGCGGGGCGTTCTGTTCGCCGCCCTCGCCCAGGCCCAGGGCCATGGGCGCCATGCCGATGATCATGGCCAGCGCCGTCATCAGCACCGGGCGGAAGCGCACGAAGCCTGCTTCCAGCGCAGCCTTCGCGGCGTCGCCATGCAGGGCCAGCTGCTCGCGGCAGAAACTCACCACCAGGATGGAGTTGGCCGTGGCAACGCCCATGCACATGATGGCGCCGGTGAGTGCGGGCACCGAGAGCGTGGTATGCGTGGCGAAGAGGATCCAGATGATGCCGGCCAGTGCCGCGGGCAGTGCCGTGATGATCACGAACGGATCGCTCCACGACTGGAAGTTCACCACGATCAGGAAATAGATCAACGCCACCGCGCCGAGCAGGCCGAGGATCAGGCCGCTGAAGGCGTTGTTCATCGTCTGCACCTGGCCCAGCAGGGCCATGCTCGAACCCTTGGGCAATTCCTTCTGATGGGCATTGATGATCTTCTGGATGTCCGTCGCCACGGCGCCCAGGTCGCGACCCTGCGGGGTGGCGTAGATCTCCACCACCGGCTGGATGTTGTACTGGGTAACCACCGCGTTGGAGTGGGTGCGCCGGAGCCTGGCAAATCCACCCAGGATCTGTGAACCGCCTGGACCTGACACCTGCAGGTTCTCCAGCGCCGGCAGGCTGTCCAGGCTGTATTGCGGCGTCTGCATCACGATCGGGTAGGAGATCTGGTTCTGCGGGTTCAGCCAGTAGGTGGGGGCCACCTGGCTGGAGCCGGCCAGGTTCACGCCCAGGCTGTTGGTGACATCGCGCTCGGTCAGCCCCACCAGCTGCGCGCGGGTACGATCGACATCCACGTTGAACACCGGGTTCTGCTGCGATTGCTGGATGCGCGCATCGGCCACGCCGGGAACGCGGCGGATCTCTCGCAGCACCTTGTTGGCGAAATCGAAGTTCGCACCAATGTTGTTGCCGCGGATCTGCAGGTCCACCGGCGCGGGCGAACCGAAGTTCAGGATCTGGCTGATGATGTCCGCCGGCGGGAACGAGAACGTCACGCCGGGGAACTCCCGTGGCAGGCGCTCGCGGAAGGCCTTGACGTACCTGGCCGTGGGCGCGTGGCCTTCCTTCAGTGCGATCTGGATGTCACCGTCCTGTTCGCCGATGGTGCCGGTGTTGTTGTAGGCATTGTTGATGCCCGAGATCGACAGGCCGATGTTGTCCACCACCGTACCGAGTTCTTCCTGGGGCACCATGCGGCGGATCGATGCCTGGATGTCGGCGAAGACGCGCGCGGTTTCCTCCACGCGGGTACCCACCGGCGCCCGCACATGCATCAGGATCTGGCCTGAATCCACCGACGGGAAGAAATTCCTGCCCAGGAACGGCACCAGCGCGAAGGATGCCACCACGAATGCCAGGAAGCCGATCACGAACACCTTGCGGTATTCCAGAACCAGGGCCAGCAGCCCGTGATAACCGTCACGGATATTCTCAAAACGCTTCTCGAAGCTCCGCTGGAAACGCACCAGCGGGTTACGCGAAGGCGCCATCGAGTGGCCGTGTTCCTCGCCCGCCCTGTGCTTGTGCAGCAGGTACTTGGCCATGGTCGGTACCAGCGTACGGGAGAGGATGAAGCTTGCCACCATGGCGAACATCACCGCCTCGGCCATCGGCACGAACAGGAAACGCGCCACGCCATTCAAGAAGAACATCGGCACGAACACGATGCAGATGCACAGCAGCGACACGAATGCCGGGGTGACGATCTGCGCCGCGCCGTCGAGGATGGATTCCTCCACTTCCTTGCCTTGCTCAAGGTGCCAGTTGATGTTCTCGATGGTTACCGTGGCATCGTCCACCAGGATGCCCACCGCCAGCGCCAGGCCGCCGAGGGTCATGATGTTGAGGGTTTCGCCGATCGCCGACAGCGCCGCGATGGAGCTTAAGATCGCCAGCGGAATGGAAATGGCGATGATCACCGTGGAACGCCAGCTGCCCAGGAACAGCAGGATCATCAGGCTGGTCAGCGCCGCGGCAATCACACCCTCCTTCGCCACGCCGGAGATCGCACCGGAGACGAACAGCGACTGGTCGCCGATGGGGGAAATTTTAAGCGTATCGGGAAGGGTCGGGATGATCTCCTTCACCTTGTCCTTCACTCCCGCGATGATCGCAAGCGTCGAGGCCGAGCCGTTCTTCATGATCGTCATCAGGGCCGAACGATTGCCGTCCACGTGCACGATGTTGGTCTGCGGTGGCGATCCGTCGCGCACATGCGCCACGTCGCGGACGTAAACCGTCGTGCCGTTGGCCGTCTTGATCGGCAGGTTGCCCAGGTCGGCGATGTTATCCGGGGCGTTGTTGAGCTGAAGCGTGTACTCGTAGTCACCGATCTTCTGCGTACCGATCGGGATGATCAGGTTTTGCGCTGCCAGGGCATTGGCGATGTCCTGCGCGGACATGCCACGCGCCTGCAAGGCGGCTGGATCGATGTCGATCTGCACCTGGCGCGTCCTTCCGCCGAAGGGATAAGGCACCGACGCACCTGCCACGGAAGTCATCGGCGGGCGAATCGCGTTGAGGCCCAGGTCGCCCAGGTTCTGTTCCGACAGTCCCTTGCCCGACAGCGCCAGCTGGATGATCGGCACGGTGGATGCGTTGTAGTTGAGGATCAGGGGCGGCGTGATACCCGGCGGCAATTGCTTGAGCAACGTCTGCGCCACGGCGGTGACCTGGGCATTGGCCGTACGGATGTCCACCGTGGGCTGGAAGAAGATCTTGATGATGCCGAAGCCCTGGATCGACGACGCCTCGATGTGCTCCACGTCATTGACCGTGGTGGTCAGCACGCGCTCGAACGGCGAGGAGATGCGCCCGGCCACCTGGTCGGGCGGCAGGCCGGTGTACTGCCATACCACGCTGATCACCGGGATCTTGATGTCCGGGAAGATGTCGGTGGGCGTACGCATGGCCGTTATCGGGCCAATGATCAGGATCAATAACGCGAGGACGATGAAGGTATACGGCCGCGTCAGCGCGATCCGGACAAGTGCAAGCATGGGGAGTGCTTCCCGGCGCGGGGAAAGGGCGCCGATGCATCTATTTTGCCATGCAGCATAAATATCCGGCCCGCCGGATCGATGAAGATTGTTTCATCATTCAAATAAATTGAATGAAAGCCGCAGGAAAGTTTGGACGTCTTTACGGTTAGCCGGTAGCCGACGTCGCGGGGCCGAACCGCATGCGGATGCGCGCTCCGTGGCCGTCCCCACCTACTTCCAGGCCATAGCCATGCAATCGCGCGATGGCGCTGACAATGGAAAGCCCCAGGCCCGAGCCCGGCGTACTGCGGCTGCCGTCGCCACGGTAGAAACGCAGCAGCACCGCTTCCCTCTCGCCTTCGGGAATACCCGGGCCGCTGTCGCCAACCTCGATGTAGCCACCGTCACTGTCATTGGCGCTGCGCAAGGTCACCATGCCGCCGGCGGGCGTGAACTTGATCGCATTGCCCACGAGATTCGCCAACGCTTCGAACAGCAGTTGCGGATCGCCGCGTGTTGCCGGCATCGGTTGCAGGTCCAGTTCGAAGCGCTGGCCGCGGTCTTCGGCCAGGGGGCCGTAGAACTCATGCACCTGTCGCATCACACCGGCCAGGTCCATCGGCTGGAAGCAGGCGCTGCGCTGGCCATCTTCCAGTTCCGAGATGCGCAGCAGGGCGCGGAAACGCGCCATCAGGGCATCGATGTCGGCAAGGCACACATCCAGCGATGCTGCCTCTTCGGGCCCCTTGAGCTGTTGCTGCGTGCGGTAGAGACGGGCGCGAAGGTGGGTAAGCGGGGTGCGAAGATCGTGGGCTATGTTGTCGCACACGCCCTTGACCTCGCCCATCAGGCGCTCGATCTCGGTCAGCATGGTATTGACGATGCCGGCCAGCAGATCGATCTCGTCCCCCCTTCCGCTAACCGGAAGGCGCCGCGAAAGGTCCCCGCGCTGGATCGGTTCAGCGGCCCGCTGCATCTGCCGGATCCGCCTGGCCGGTGCACGGCTTAGCAGGAAGCCACCCAGCAGGCCCGGAATAAGCGTAAGGGACAATCCCCACAACAGGCCGCGGCGCATGATCGCGCCAAGGCCATCGATCGTGCGCGAATCTTTCGCCGCCACCAGGCGCCGGCCATCGGGCAGCCTCATGACCACCGCGCGCGACCGAACGGGGCGTCCGACCACCGGATGCAGCGTACCGGACTCGATCGCGTGTGCCACGCCGTCCATTGGCAGGTCCGCCGGCAGCGCGTTGACATTGCCCGCCATGGGCCGACCATCGGCATCGAACAGGCCCAGCCACATCACGCCGGCCGGATCGATCGCGACCGCCTTCTCCACCGCGCCCTGGAGTGCCGAGGGTTCCGTGCGTGCCAGCAGCGCGATGCGTTGCTGCAGCATGGAGTCGATCACACCGGAAAGGTAGCGCGACGATTCAAACTGCACCGCACCGAGCAGAATCACGCACCAGACAGCGAACAGGGCGCCGTAAATGAGCATCAACCGCGAGGTCGCGGCGCTCCAGACTTCAGTCAGCGGGCGCAATGACGTATCCCGAACCACGAATGGTGCGAATGAGGGACGACTGCCCAGGCTGGTCGATCTTCCGGCGCAGCCGGCCGATGTGCACATCGATCACGTTGGTGCCTGGATCGAAATGAAAACCCCATACGTGCTCGAAGATCATCGTGCGCGTCAGCACCTGGCCGGCATGACGCATGAGGAATTCGAGCAGGCGGTATTCGGTAGGCTGAAGCGGCAGTTCCTGGCCGGCGCGGTTCGCTGCATGGGTAACGAGGTCCAATTCGAGGTCCGCCACTCGCAGCACGCTGCGCGCCTGCGGTTGGCGCCGTCGCAGCAACACTTCCACCCGTGCGGTCATTTCGTCCGGCGCGAAGGGCTTGGTGAGGTAATCATCGCCGCCAGCGCGCAGGCCGCGCACGCGTTCATCCACGTCGCTCAGTGCGCTGATCATCAGTACCGGGGTGTCAACGCCGCGGTTGCGCAGGGCCGCCACCACGTCGATGCCATCCATGCCCGGCAGCATGCGGTCCAGCGTGATGATGTCGTAGTCCGCGCTGCTGGCGCGGTCCAGGCCGTCCTCGCCGTTGGCGACCCACTCGGCGGACAAGCCATGAAGGTCGAGCTCGGCGACGATCTCGTTCGCGGTAACCGCGTCGTCCTCGATGACCAATGCTCGCTGCATCCGACTGATCTCCGGTGCGGGAATAATTCGCCGGGCTCCCCCGCCCAAACGACGAACGGCCCCAGGGGGGCCGCCGTCATCATAACCACGTTTGGTTGGCTTAGGCCGCGATGGCGCCACGCATTTTCTTCATGGCGTTGGCCTCGATCTGGCGGATGCGTTCGGCCGAAACACCATATTCGTCCGCAAGATCCTGCAGCGTGGCTTTGTCGTCTTCACGCAGCCAGCGACGCTGGATGATGTCGCGCGAGCGGTCATCCAGGCGGGCGAGCGCTGAAGAAAGCGCCCCCATCTGGTTGTCGCTGGCGTCAGCATCGGCGACGTTGTCGTACGGGTCGGCACCCTCGTCGATGAGGAAAGCCGCCGGTGCCGGCTTGTCGTCGTCGTCCGCGTCGGCCGGGGCTTCAAAACCGATGTCACGGCCGGACAGTCGCGATTCCATCTCGCGCACGGTTGCCTCGGGTACGCCAAGATCCTTCGCCACTACGCGCACTTCCTCGGCGTTCATCCAGCCCAGGCGCTTCTTGCTTTTGCGCAGGTTGAAGAACAGCTTGCGCTGCGCCTTGGTGGTGGCCACCTTGACGATGCGCCAGTTGCGCAGGATGAATTCGTGCATTTCGGCACGGATCCAGTGCACGGCAAAGCTGACCAGACGCACGCCCTGGTTCGGGTCGAAACGCTTGACCGCCTTCATCAGGCCGATGTTGCCTTCCTGGATGAGGTCGGAAAGCTGCAAGCCGTAACCGTTGTAGCCGCGGGCAACGTGCACCACGAAACGCAGGTGCGACATCACCATCTGGCGGGCGGCTTCCAGGTCGGCTTGTTCGGTGAATTTACGGGCAAGCGACTGCTCCTCGTCCAGGGTAAGGACGGGGATGCGGTGTACGGCCGAGATATAGGAATCCAGGCTGCCCGTAAGGCTGGGTACCGGGTAGTTCCTGGTGACCAAGGCTGTAGACATGAACTGACCTCCAAGATAATTCGTAGAAATTTAGCACTCCAGGGGTTGGAGTGCTAAGGCCGTCTTTCGTTCCCCGGCCCCTTATCTGTACGCAATAGTACAGAAATTGGTTGCCGGTGTCCAGTGGAAGACCCGGCCAGAGGGGAATGTCTTTCAGCAGGGGGCGGAAAACCGCATGAAACCTGGGCTGCGGGGGCGGAGGCCCCCTGGCGGGCCACCTCGGGAAGCCGGCGCTACTGGGCTTCCAACGAGGCCTTGGCCGGCAGGGACCAGTCGACCGGGGCCTTGCCGTGCTGTTCCAGGTAGGCATTGGCCGCGGAAAAATGCCCGCAACCCAGGAAACCCCGGTGCGCCGACAACGGCGAAGGGTGCACCGACTTCAGTACCCGGTGCCTGTCCGTGTCGATCAGCTGCCCCTTTCGCTGTGCATATGAGCCCCAGAGCATGAACACAATGCCCTCGCGCTCTCGATTCAGGGCATCGATCGCCGCATCGGTGAACCCTTCCCAGCCCTTGCCCTGGTGCGCATTGGCGTTGCCCTGCTCCACGGTGAGCACCGCATTGAGCTGCAACACACCACGGTCGGCCCACGGCGTCAGGCAACCATGATCCGGCGGCGCGATACCCAGGTCGCGCTGGATCTCCTTGAAGATGTTCTGCAGCGACGGGGGAATCCGCACACCGGGGCGCACGGAAAAACAAAGCCCGTGCGCCTGGTTCGGGCCGTGGTAAGGATCCTGCCCCAGGATGACCACGCGTACGTTGTCGAACGCTGTGTGGTCGAAGGCGGCGAAAATATCCGGGCCGGGCGGATAGATCACCTTGCCCGCCTGTTTCTCCGCACGCAGGAATGCCGACAGCGCCTGCATGTCCGGCCGCTCGAGATAGTCACCGATGCGAGCCTTCCACGAAGGCTCAAGCTTCACGCGCTCGCCGCTCATGCCGCGGTGGTGAGCCGCTCGCGCAGGTGCAACGCCACCCGCAGCTGGAACAGCAGCTTGGTGATCAGGCGCTTTTCCTCGATGGGCTTGACGACGAGGTCGTTCGCGCCGCCGCGCAACAGCGCGGACTGGTTCTGGGCATTTTCATCGCCCGTCATCACCAGCACCGGCAGCTGGCCCTTGCCGTAACCGAACTCGCCACGGATGCGGCTTAGCAGATCCGCCCCGGTGAGCTCACCCTTCAGGCTGACATCGGTGAGTACGATGTCGCAACCCAGCTTGCCCTGTACGCGGGCGGTGTCGAGCCGGGCCAGGGCGTCTTCCACGCTGATCACGTGATGCACGGTAAGGCCGTATTTTTCCATCATGCGGCGCGTGGCCAGGGCCACCACGCGGCTATCTTCGACGTACAGCACCTCGCCTTCGGCGCCACCCTCGGGCTTGACGTAGCCCTTGATGAATTCGGCCAGGGCGCTGAACCCCAGTGCCTTGTCGAAGTAGTCGGTGATGAACTCGCCAAGCTCCCGGCGCTGCAGGCGTTGCTCGACATCACCGGACACCACCACGATGGGTACGTAGATCTGCGGCGCTGTTTCGCGAACGATCCGCGCCAGTTCCAGGCCGTCCATATCGGGCAGGCGAAGGGCGACGGTGATGAAATCCACCACGCCACGGGAAAGGTGTTCCTGCGCTTCAGCGCCGCTGCCACAGGCGACGACCTCCACACCGGGAAGTTCGGCCGAAAGCACCCGGGTGATCAGCTGCCGCACCACGCGTGAACCGTCGACGATCAACACGCGCGGCGGCGTTACGTGCTGGCTGGCATTGGCATCGTTGGCGGCGGTCATCACGGCTAAGGTGCCTTTCGCAGTTGCCGGGCGGCCACCAGGCGCGCGCCCAGCCAGCCGAGGAAAGACGATAGTAACGGTACAACAAGCAACAACCATGTCGGCAAGCCGCCAAAATCCATGCTGCCGCCGTAGGCATCGGCAAGGCGCGCCACGGGGCCGGCCAGGGCCGCCTGCAGGGCCAGCGCCAGCGCTACGGCCAGGATGCCGGCAAACAGGCCGTACCAGAGCCCGGCGTAAAGGTAAGGCCGGCGGATGAACGGCCGGCTTGCCCCGATCAACAGCAGCACGCTGATCTCGGCCGCACGCCCCTGGATGTCGACCCGGATGGTATTTCCCACCACCAGGAGGGCGGCGATGCCCAGCAGCAGGGCGAGTACGGTGACCGCGCGCGTACCCACGTTCACCATGGCATCCAGGCGGGCGCGCCAGCCGCCATTGTCCTGGACCATGTCCACCCCGCCCATGTCGCGCAGTTCCTGCACCATCCTGGCCACCTCGTCGGCGGTGAGGCCGGTTTTCGGGTGCACCTTCAATACGTAGGGCAGCGGGTTGTTGTCGAGGTCGGCGATGGCGCCGGCAAAGCCCTGGGCACGGGCCATTTCATCCAGGCCTTCCTTGGGGGTGACCACCTCGACGGCACCGATGTCCCGGCGCTCGCGCAGGATGTCCGCCACCTGCTGGGCATTGGGCGCTGCGAGGGTTCCCTTCAGGAACACGCTGATGGTGTCGGCCTTGCCCAGCGAATCACCGATGCGCTGTACGTTGGCCAGCAACAGGAAGAATGCCAGTGGCAGCGACATGGCAAAACCCATCACCGCCACGGTAAGCGCCGTGCCCAGCGGCCGGCTGGCCAGGCGGCGGAAGCTCGATGCCATGCTCCAGGCATGGTGCTCACGCCACGCGTTGAAGCCGCCGGCGCGTGCCCGTGCAGTGACTGGTTTCCGGTTCTCGCGTACCGCCTCGTTCATACGATCTCCGTGGCGGGAATATCGGCCACAAGGCGACCATGGTCGAGCACCACGACGCGCTTGCGCATCCGCTTGATCAGCATCAGGTCGTGGCTGGCGATGAGCACCGTGGTGCCTACGGATTGAAACTCGGCGAAAAGGCCCATGACATCCACCGCCAGCTGGGGATCAAGGTTGCCGGTGGGCTCGTCGGCGATCAACAGGGTGGGTTTGCCGACGATGGCGCGGGCGATGCCCAGGCGCTGCTGCTCACCGGCTGACAGTGCCGAGGGCAGGTGTTTCTCGTTGGGTAGCAGGCCCACCTTTTCCAGGGCGGCACGCACGCGCTTGCCACGGTCGGCGGCAGGGACACCGGCGATCACCAGCGGCAGCTCAACATTGGCGAAGGCGGTGCGGTCCATCAGCAGGCGGTGGTCCTGGAAGACCATGCCGATGCGCCGGCGGAGCCTGGGAACATCGCGCTGGCGCACCTGCGCCAGGCTCTGGCCGTCGAACATCACAATGCCGTGCGAGGGGCGCTCGATCAGGCCCAGCATCTTCAGCAAGGTGCTTTTGCCGGCGCCGGAGTGGCCGGTGACGAAGGCCATCTCACCGGCTTCGACACCGAAACTGACATCGGCCAGGGCGTCGTGGCCGCCCTCATAGCGCTTGCCCACCTGGTCGAAACGAATCACCGGGCTTCCCTAGGAATTGACTTAAGGAAGCATACGGGATTTCCGCAAGTTATCGAGCGCCGAAGAGGCGTCCGAGGCGCTTGAAGAAGCCGACTTTCTCGGTGGCGGGGGCCGCCGGGGCCGGGGCGTTGGGGCGCGAGGACGGCACGTGGCGCGACGGGCGACGGCCGGGCTCAGCCGACCCGTTCGAAGCGGCCTCGGCGCGCTCCCCGTTGGCCGCGCCATTGACCGTCCCTGCCGTCCGCTCACGAGCGGCCTTGCCACCGCGGCGGCGGCGGCGACGCTTCCTGGCCGCATCATCACTGACGGCATCGGTAGCCGTTTCGGAGCCGGTGGATGTGACGGGCACGGGCACCGCGACGGCATCGCCAGCCGAGGCGGTGACCGCCGCCGCCGGCTTGCGCTCGCGCGGAGGACGGGACTGGCCACTGCTGCCGTTGGACTTGCCCTTGTGATCGGACGCGCCGCCACCGCTGCGCGAACGCGACCGGGCCTCGCGGGCCTTGTCGTTCACCGGCGAACTGGCGGCGGCATCGGCGGCATCTTCTTCGGCATCGTCCACCAGGCCATCGGCGCGCGGCCGCGGCTTGGGCATGATCAGCAGATCGGCCGTGACATTGGCTACCGGGATCTTCTGCCCGATGTATTGCTCGATGTCTGGCAGGCCCATGGCATAGAGGTCGCAGGCGAAGCTGAGCGCATCGCCCTCGGCGCCCAGGCGCGCGGTACGGCCGATGCGGTGGACGTAGTCTTCGGCGTCCTGTGGCAGGTCGTAGTTGAAGACATGGCTGACAGCTGGAATATGCAGGCCGCGTGCAGCTACATCGGTGGCCACCAGCATGTCGATCACGCCGTCCTGGAAGCGCTGCAGCAGCTTCTGCCGCTTGACCTGCGGCACATCGCCGGAGATCGCGCCCACACGATAGTTGTGGCGCTTCAGGCGGTCGGTGATGCGTTCGGCGGCGGCCTTGGTGTTGACGAAAATGATGCTTCGCTCGACGCCAGTCTGCTCGAGCAGGTTCAGCAGCAGCGGCATCTTCTCTTCCTTGGAAGGGAAATACACCAGCTGGCGCACGCGGTCGGCGGTAACGTTATCGGTTTCCACCACCAGCTTCTCGGCGTTGTGCATGTGCTCGTAGGCGAGCTCCAGCACACGGTGGCTCAAGGTGGCTGAGAACAGCAGCACCTGGCGCTGCTCGCGGGCAGGCAGGCGGCGGAAGATGAAGCGGACGTCCTTGATGAAACCGAGGTCGAACATGCGGTCGGCCTCGTCGATCACCATCACTTCGACGGAATTAAGGCCAAACACATTCTGCTTGTAGTAGTCGAGCATGCGGCCGGGCGTGGCGATGATCACGTCGCAGCCATCGCGCAGCAGCTGGCGCTGCTTGTCGTAGTCCACCCCGCCGTAGATCAGGGCGAAGCGCAGGCCCGTATGTCGGCCGATGGCGCGGGCGTCCTTTTCGATCTGGATCGCAAGTTCACGCGTCGGGGCGATGATCAGCGCCCGGGGGTCGGAATCTTTCCGGTCGATGGCGGCCGGCCGGGTGAGCAGCCGGTTCATCATCGCCACCAGGAAGGCGCAGGTCTTGCCGGTGCCTGTCTGGGCCTGGCCGGCGACGTCGCGGCCCTCCAGCGCCAGCGGCAGGGTAAGCGCCTGGATCGGCGTGCAACGGGTGAATCCGGTATCGGCAAGGCCCTGCTGGAGCAGCGGGTGAAGGTCGAAGGACTCGAAGAAGGTGTCGGTCAGTACTTTTTCAGACATGGATAGGGGGTCATCACAGATGCGGGCGCCCGGATCGGCTGCCGGCTTGGGGGCCACGGCGCGAACGGGCGCCTGGGGCATGGTTGAAATTGGGGCGGGCGTGCCCATTTCCAGTTGCAGAAACGAAACGCCCGGGGTGCCCTGGCCTGGGCGTGTAGCGGCCGTGCGGCGGCGCCAGCTTCAGCGCCCTTGAATCGCACCCCGAGTTGCGCTGGAATGAGGGCAAGCCCCATGGGGCAGTCCCTCATTCCTGGTTCAACCCGCGCTTCGTGGGCGCATGAGTGTAGCTGATGCGAGCCGCGCGGTCGTCAACCCCCTTAACATTCCAAGCTGGAGATCCATGGTGAACGACCTGATCACCCACGTTAGCGACGACGCCTTCAAGGCCGAAGTCCTCGATTCCGAGACCCCTGTCCTGCTCGATTTCTGGGCGGAGTGGTGCGGCCCCTGCAAGGCCATCGCCCCTATCCTGGACGACCTGGCCACCCAGTACCAGGGCAAGCTGCGTATCGCCAAGATCAACATCGACCAGAACCAGAAGACCCCCCGGGACTTCGGCGTCCGCGGTATTCCCACCCTGATGATCTTCAAGAACGGCAAGGTCGAGGCCACCCAGATCGGCGCCGTCAGCAAGGGCCAGCTGGCCCAGTTGATCGACAAAACGCTGTAAGTTGCTCTCTTCCGGGCATTTCGCCCCGGATTTCACACGCCGTGGCTTTACGCCACGGCGCGTGCAGTGCTAGATTCCATGGCACCTGCCGGGACTCACCGCTGTCCCGTGCCCTTCGCGCCATCTGCTTCAACTCCCAAAAACCCTTCCTTTTAACGGCGCCCCCGAGGTTTGCCCGTGTCTGATATCGAATCCAAAGCATCCACCGACGCCAAGCGCGCCGATGACAAACCCGTGAGCGGGCCGGTCAAGCGCGCTCCGCGCAAGACAGCCAAGGCTGCCGCGCCTGTGCAGGGCGAGCTGCCATCGGCTCCGGTGCGCGCTGAAAGCGCGTCGCCCGCTCCCAACCCAACTCCGGCTCCTGCTCCCACGCAGCCGGCCCCTGCGGCCACGGCCCCGGGCGGCAACGAAAGCCAGGGCAATGCCAATGGCAATGTCCAGGAGTCGCGCGGCGCCTATGAGGCGCGCGATAACCAGGGCGGCAGTCCGCCCAGCCAGGGCGGCCAGGAAAGCAAGCCCGGTGGCAACGGTCCGCAAGGTCAGCCACAGGGCCAGGGGGGCGGCCAGTCCGCCAACCCGAACCAGGGCGGCCAGGGCCAGGGCAGCCAGCAGCAGCGCGAAGGTCGCGACAGCCGCGGCCGTCGCCGCCGCAACGAACGCAACCAGGGACGCCCCCAACAGGGTGGTGGTGGCGGAAACCCGGGTAATAACGCCGGCAACAGCAACCCCGGCAATTACCAGCGCAACCAGCACTACAACAACAATAACGGCTACCCGGCCGACGAAGACGAAAACGCCGACGCCGGCAGCAACGATCGCCTGATCAACCTCACGGAACTGAAGCGCAAGAACGCCATCCAGCTCCTGGAGTTCGCCGAATCGCTCGGTGTGCGCGAAGGCGTGGCCCGCCAGCGCAAGCAGGATGTGATCTTCAACATCCTCAAGGCCCACGCCCGCTCCGGCGGTGGCATCTGGGCCGAGGGCGTGCTGGAAATCCTGCAGGACGGCTTCGGCTTCCTGCGTTCGGCCGACGAGTCTTACCTGGCCGGTCCCGACGACATCTATGTCTCGCCCAGCCAGATCCGTCGCTTCAACCTGCGCACCGGCGATTACATCACCGGACGCGTGCGCCACCCGAAGGAAGGCGAGCGTTACTTCGCCATGCTCAAGGTGGACGACATCAACGGCGATCCGCCGGAAGCCTCGAAGAACAAGATGCTCTTCGAGAACCTCACCCCGCTGTTCCCGCGCAAGGCTTTCAAGCTTGAACGTGGCAACGGCTCGAGCGAGGACATCACCGGACGCATCCTGGATCTGGTCGCCCCCATCGGCCGCGGCCAGCGCGGCCTGATCGTCTCCCAGCCGAAATCCGGTAAAACGATGATGCTGCAGAACATCGCGCAGGCCATCGTGCACAACCACCCCGACGCGCATCTGATCATGCTGTTGATCGACGAGCGCCCGGAAGAAGTAACGGAAATCGCCCGCAGCGTGCGCGCCGAAGTGATTTCGTCCACCTTTGACGAACCCGCCGTACGCCACGTGCAGGTGGCCGAGATGGTGATCGAGCGCGCCAAGCGCCTGGTCGAGCACAAGAAGGATGTGATCATCCTGCTCGATTCGATCACTCGCCTGGCCCGCGCCTACAACACGGTAATCCCGAGCTCCGGCAAGGTACTCACCGGTGGTGTCGACGCCAACGCCCTGCAGCGCCCCAAGCGCTTCTTCGGCGCGGCGCGTAACGTGGAGGAAGGCGGCAGCCTCACCATCATCGCTACCGCCCTCACCGAAACCGGCTCGAAGATGGACGAGGTGATCTACGAGGAGTTCAAGGGCACCGGCAACATGGAAGTGCACCTGAACCGTCGCATCTCCGAGAAGCGCGTTTACCCGGCCATCGACATCAACCGCTCCGGCACCCGCCGTGAGGATCTCCTGATCGACCCGGACCTGCTGTCGAAGATCTGGATCCTGCGCAAGCTGCTGCATCCGATGGATGAACTGGCGGCGATCGAGTTCATGCTGGACAAGATGAAGAACACCAAGTCGAATGATGAGTTCTTTAATTCGATGAAGCGTTGATCTGATCGGGGCCGGAGCTCAACTCCGGCCCTTCCCATCCGCAAGGTTGATTCAAGTGCCGGCTACAAGCCGGCATTTCTTTGCGCTGCGCGCCGTCAGGGTGTCTTGGCGAGCGCCTGGAAAAGTGCACCCAGCGCGCTCGCGATGGAGACGATGCCGGACACCGCAACGCAAATGCCCCAGACCTTGTGTTTCCAGGTGTTAAGGTCGTTCACCGCGACACAAACCTTCTGTACCTCGGAAGCGAGCTCTTGTACCTGTCCGCCGAGCACGGCGATTCGCTTATCGAGCCGTTCACCCTGGGCGTCGATTCGATCGTTCAAATGCTCGACCTGAGTATCGAAGCGTTCGCTCAAGCGCGCGACCTGGGCATCGACGCGTTCGCTCAAACGCGCTACCTGGGTATCGATTCGTTCGCTCAGGCTCGCGACCTGGGTATCGATGCGTTCGCTGAGGCTCGCGACCTGGGAATGGATCCGATCGTTCAAACGCTCGACCTGGGAGTCGATTCGGTCATTCAAGCGTTCGATGGAGCCGATCATTCGCCCCATGCCGAACTCGAGATTCCCCATGCGGGCGATCAAATGGGTTGTCAGGTCGTCGCCCTGCGGCGAGGCCAGCATCCAACCGCCACCATCGCCCGCTTTTCGCGGGTTCGTTTCCGGGTCGATCTCCGCAGCGCTCATTTCTTGACCTTCCTGGCCCGGTGTGGATTGCATGGATGGCTTCCTGCCTAAACGCATGATGCGGAGCAGGATACGAGAAGGAGGATAGCTTCGCTTCCACGTTCTGACCGTAGGCCTTCGTATTGCTGTCTGTCGGATCGACTCTCGTCTTTCGTCCGGACACGCCGACGGCGCCATGTCATGTTAGAAAGAAGAAGTATTCGATACGGCGAAAGGAAATTCAGTTCATGACAAAGGCGTTTATCTTCGCCGCGCTTTGCATCGCGAGCTGGAGCCTGATTCCCGTGGTCGCCAAGGTGACCACGCACGACCTGACGCCGCTGCAATTCCTGCTGCTGTCCAACGTACTCTCCGCCGTCGTGTGCGGGGTAGTGGCGATGAAGCGTGCGCCATCCTTCGTGAGTCTTCTCACCGGGACTCGCACCAACCTGCTGCGTACAGCCGTGCCCGGCTTCCTCGGCTGCTATCTCTTCTATCTGTGCCTGTACCACGGTTACGCGGTGGGCGATGGAATCGCCGTGTTGGTGGTGCAGTACCTGTGGCCCGTGCTGATCGTGTTGCTGGCGCCGCTGGTGACGCACGACCGGATCGGCGCCATTGGCGTGACGGCAGTGCTGCTGGGTTTCGCAGGTTCCGCGGTCGTGGCCACGAAGGGGAATTTCACCGCCCTGCCCGCGCAGGACTTGCCGACGCTTGGCATCGTACTGGTCGGTGCGGTGTCCTTCGCACTTTATTCCCTGCTGTCCAGAAGCGTGCCGGGTGAAGGCATGTTGGTGATCTTCTGCTTCTTCGCCTGGGGCGCCGTGTTTTCCCTCATCACCGTGCTTTTCGGTGACGGGCTGGCCTTACCGTCGTCGGGCAAGGCGTGGTCGGGGCTGTTGCTCAACGGCTGCATCATCAACGGGCTCTCGTATTTCTGGTGGTTGCGGGCACTGCAACTGGCGCCGCCTTCGCGCATCGCGCCGCTGGTGTTCCTGGCGCCGGTGCTGGCAACTATCTGGCTGGTCGTGTTCTTCGACGCCCCGTTCCATCCGATTTACCTGCTGGGGCTGGGACTCTCGATCGCCGCCGGCCTGATCGCCACCGGCGCTGGCCGCCGGATACGTGCATAGGTAACGAACGGCACGGTTGCGTCTGGCGATATCGCGTTTGACCGGCATACCCCCTTGCTCTGCTCGCCAGAGGAAGGAAACACCATGAGTGTTTCACCCGTCATTATCGCAAGCAACTGACGAAGACACTCGGTAAGCGCATTCCTACAGATATGCCACGTGCATGATTACAACTTACCTGCCTGGGTACTACAGACGCTGTCGGACACAACGACAACAATAGCTCGAACAGTCGAAAGGATATCGACCATGGATCAGCAAGTGGCTGATGTAACGCGCACGCCCAGGGCAACGTCCGATTCGGACTCGGAAGGTTCACCACCGAGGCCGAGATTCGGGATGTTTGCCAGCAACTGGAAGACGCCGTGGAAACCTTGAGGTCGATGGCTCCCCATAAAAAAGTTGGATCCTGACCGATGCGGCCGGGATCGGCGCCATTCCTTATGCTCGGCACCACCTTCACGGCCGGTGGGTATGGCGCGACATTCCTTGTTTCCGACTGGTATCGCGCGCAGGGAGGAAGCGATATCGACGCGGGGGCAACACTCGGCGTCGCTTTGGTCGGCACCCTGGTCGGGGTACCGGTGGTGGGATGGTTTGCCGGCCAGCTCGATGCATCGCGCCTGGCTGCCCTCGCCGCCCTCACGATGTCCGCCGGTTACCTTCTGCTGGGTAGTGGCCTGGTCAATCTTCCGCACGTCGCAGCGCTGCTGATCGGCCTGGGATGGGGGATGTTTTATATCGGCGGCCCCATGGCCTTGTCCGAACGCATCACCGATGCGCAGCGCGGACCATGGTTTACCCGCTTCAGCGCGTTTCAGATGACCGGGATCTGCGGTAGCCCGATTCTCCTCACCGCCGTGATAGCGCAGACCGGCATGGCCATCCAGGCAACGTTTCTCCTGGTCGGCGGCATGGGGATGCTCGCCGCGCTGCTGCTGGGGATGTTCGCCTCAAGGGAACCTCGTGGCCATGACGAACCCTCGTTGAGGCCCTGGGTAAGGAAACTGTCAGCCGTCGCTGCGAGCAGCGCCATCAGGCCCATTGCCATGGTGGGCCTTGGCGGCTGCGTATTCTCGGGGATCATGTCCTTCCAGGGCTCGCTCGTGGAAGGGACCGACTCCCATGCCAGTACCTTCTTCGCCGTCCATGCCGCGACCGTGGTGACTCTGCGGCTGATGCTCGCCCGGCGTCTATCGATGATGCCGCAGCTTCGGCTGATCACCGTATTGTTGTCGTGCCTTATCCTGGGTATCGTGTGCCTGCTGGGCACTTCGTTTCATCCTGCCTTCCACATCATCGCAGCGATGTTGACGGGAGCAGGCTATGGGCTGGTTTACCCGGTGATCCAGACCTGGACCATCAACCACTCCGCGCCGGAGCATCGCCACGCCGCCCTCACATGGTTCGTCGTCGCCTATTTCGTGGGCATTTTCGGCTTTCCGGTGGTCGGCGGATGGATTCTGGTCGGTGCGGGAAAGGAATGGTTCATCCTCACCTTGGCCGCGATAGCCTCGCTGGAACTCGCCGCCGCACGGCTCGGATCTACCGGTCGGCCTCCCGCTCACGGTGGCCGCTGATCGCCACGGGCACAGGAAGCCGTGCACATGCACCCGTAACGAACGGCATGGTTGCGCTTGGCGATCTTCGCGATTAACCTGCGCGTCCCTTTGGTCTTACTCGCACGAGGAAGGAGAACATCATGAATGTTGCATCCGCCATCGTCGCCGGGTCCACGCTGCACTAAGTCTTCCGGCCAGCCACCCTGGCTGGCCCGCGTGTCGAACCTGGTCTTCCGTTCGCCTTCCCGCTGCCGGGAAGCCGTTCCGTATGCGCCTTCAAAGGGTTCACCCATGTATTCACCGGTTTATTCCCTGCACCAGCTCGGCTGGTGTGCAAGCTTTGCCCACTACCTGACACTGGACGATTTCGAGGCCGCCTACCCTGCCCGCGTGGTCGGCGCGCATCGAAGTGGTTTGAGCGTGCTCTCGGCACGTGGCCAGGGTCAGGTGACGGTTCCCGCTCGGCTGATTGAGGAACTGGAAGATTCGATCGCCGTGGGCGACTGGGTGCTGGTGGAACACCACGCCGACCGCATGTACCGCCTGATAGAGCGGCAATCCCTGCTCACGCGTATCGCCGCCGGCAGCCAAAGCCAACGGCAATCGATCGCTGCCAATGTCGATACCTTGTTCGTGGTTACCTCGTGCAACGACGACTTCAATCTTTCACGGCTGGAGCGCTACCTTGCCCTGGCCCACGAGGCTGCTGTCGAACCCGTTCTCGTGCTGACCAAGGCCGACCTTTGCGACGATACCGCCGGCTACGTAGCGCAGGCCCGCGATATCTCAGGTGCTGCCACGGTGCTCGCCGTCAATGCCACGTCTGCCTCAAGCCCGTCATTGCTCGCCCCATGGCTTGGCGATGGACAGACCGTAGCCTTCGTCGGCTCCTCCGGCGTGGGAAAATCCACGCTCACCAACACCGTTATCGGCATACACGCCCGCGATACCGCTGGCATCGGCGAAGATGATGCCAGCGGCCGCCACACCACCACCTCACGCAGGATGTTCGCTACCGCCACAGGCGCCTGGGTGATCGACACACCAGGAATGCGGGAACTTCGCGTGGGAGCACTTGCGCATGGCGTGCAACGAACCTTCGACGACATCGAAACACTGGCCGATAGCACCTAGAAACCTTCCAGCACGATCTTGCCGCGCGCGGTGTGTGATTCGATCTTCTTGTGCGCCTTGCGCAGGTTCTCGGCATTTATCCTGCCGAAATTCTCGCCTATGGTGGTCCTGAGCGTACCGTCGTCCACCAGCGACGCGATGCGCTCGAGAATCTCGTGCTGGCGCTGCATGTCAGGGGTCTGGAATACCGAGCGGGTGAACATCAGTTCCCAGTGCAGGGAAATGGCCTTTTGCTTGAGCCGTGTGGCGTCGAGGGTTTCCGGATCGTCGATCAAGCCGAAGCGGGCCTGCGGGGCCATTACTTCCACCAGCTGGTCGAAGTACTCGTGGGTGTGCGTGAGGCTGGCCACCCATTCCACCTGCTCGACGCCCAGCGCCTTAAGCTGCGGACCCAAGGCTTTGCCATGGTCGATCACATGGTGCGCGCCAAGTTCCTTCACCCAATCGCTGGTCTCCTTGCGCGAGGCGGTGCCGATCACCGTCAGCTGCGTGAGCTTGCGCGCCAGCTGCACCAGGATCGAGCCCACGCCGCCCCCGGCACCGACGATCAACAACGACTGGCCCTTGCCTCCGCCCTCATCTACGCCCAGGCGGTCGAAAAGCAGTTCGAAGGCGGTGATCGATGTCAGCGGCAACGCGGCTGCCTGCGCGGCATCGATCGTCCGCGGCTTGTGACCGGCGATGCGTTCGTCCACCAGGCCGAACTCCGCATATGAGCCTGGCCGCGCGATGGAGCCGGCGTAGAACACCTCCTCGCCCTTCTTGAACAGTGTGACGTCCGCACCGGTGTCCACCACCGTGCCCACGGCGTCCCAACCCAGGATCCGCGGTTCGGTCACGGCGACGCGCTGGCGCACCTTGGTGTCTACCGGGTTGACCGCGATCGCATGGATGGCCACCAGCAGGTCGCGCGGGCCCGGCGCAGGCGTGGGCAGGTCCATCTCGTAGAGCGACTCGGGGTCGTCGATGGGCAGGGCGTTCCGGGTATAAACGATGGCCTTCATGGGCAATGCCTTCCTATGAAAAGAACAAGGATCGATCTTGCCCCACGCTCTGGTAACGCGGAATGATGATCGGGTCGTTACTTCCTGCGGCAGGGCACATTACTGAACCCGTTGCGCCGATGGGTTGGGCAATGGCCGCCAAATAGTCGCGCGGCTCGTCTTCGGGCCATCTGAACGCTATTCTCGCGATCACCCGCCCTTTTGATCGCGGGCGGCCGCCCCCAAAGGGAAGGCCAGCCAACACTTCCAAGGAATGCCTGTGTCCATCCCCAGCGCCGCCCCCGGCACGCCGATCAGTTCGAAGGATGAGCTGGTGGCTTATCTTGCCCAGGGCGAGAAGCCGCAGGCCGACTGGCGGATCGGTACCGAGCACGAGAAATTCGGCTTCCGTACCGACGACCTGCGCCCGCCCACCTTCGAGGGCGAGCGTGGCATCCGGCACCTGCTGGAGACCATCGCCGACCGTTACGGCTGGGACATCGCCCGTGAAGGCGAGACGCCGGTGGCGCTCACTCGCGGCAAGGCCAACATCACGCTTGAGCCCGCCGGACAGCTGGAGCTCTCCGGCGCGCCGCTGGAAACCGTCCACGACACCTGCTCGGAAGTTCATACACACCTTGAAGAAGTGCGCTCGATCGCCGATGGCATGGGCCTGGGCTTCCTGGGAATGGGGTTCCAGCCGAAGTTCAAGCGCGATGAAATGCCCTGGATGCCCAAGGGCCGCTACAAGATCATGCGCGAATACATGCCCAAGGTCGGTTCGCTCGGCCTGGACATGATGACGCGCACCTGCACCGTGCAGGTGAACCTGGATTTCTCCTCCGAAGCAGACATGGTGAAGAAATTCCGCGTGGGCCTGGCACTACAGCCGATCGCCACCGCACTCTTCGCCGACTCGCCCTTCACCGAGGGCAAGCCAAACGGTTTCCTGTCCTATCGCTCGCACGTGTGGACCGACACCGATGCCGATCGCACCGGCATGCTCGATTTCGTCTT